>CBFGOM010000041.1:0-35281 GCA_965650385.1 uncultured Oscillatoriaceae bacterium | reverse complement strand
CTGAACGGTGGGACGTGCTGCTTTAGCTTGGGGATATAAATCCATTAATTCATAGATAGAATTGGGTAAACCAACAGTGATGGGTAAACCCATTTGCGTTGCTTCTTCTACGGTAATGGGATAATCATGAGTGAATTGACCTGTAGTTAGTTTATCAATGATGGTATCAATATCTTCCGGGTTAATTTTTTGGACGGGAATATTATCTTCTAAAAGGGTGCGAACAAACCGCTGGACTTGGGCGATCGCCTTGCGGGCAATATCGGCCATAATCAGGGTTTGGTCGTCAATTTCTGCAATGGGCTTTTGTTCTAAAACTTTGAGAATACTAGCGGCGGGTGAGGTTCCCAATTGTGGATCAACGGGGCCGAGGACGGCATTTTCATCCATGACAATTTCATCGGATGCCAGGGCCAGCATAGTCCCTCCACTCATGGCATAATGGGGAACAAATACGCTCACTTTTCCCTGATGGCGAATTAAAGCCCGGGCAATTTGTTCGGTGGCTAAAACCAGTCCCCCTGGAGTATGTAAGATTAAATCTATGGGAACATTGGGAGGAGTCATGCGAATCGCCCGGAGAATTTGTTCTGAGTCTTCAATACTGATATAGCGCGATAATGGAATTCCTAGCAAACTAATGGATTCTTGTCGGTGAATTAACAGAATGACCCGGCTATTTCGTTGCCGTTCAAATTCGGATATAGCTTGATAGCGGCGGGTTTCAATCTGACGTTTTTGCCACAGGGGTTGCAAGGAAGCGAGTAATACAAAAATCCAAATAAAATCTAGGAAATTAAAGTCCATATTCATGAATGAAACCCTTAAAATAAGCTGCTCTTACTGGTATTTTAGTGTAAATACTGAAAAATGCGACCCGTGGGGCGATCGCCCACTTTGGGTCTGGTTTGAAATTATAGCCGCTTTCGATGGGATGATTGAATAGATAAGGGTTCCAGGCGGCCATGTCCCCCCAGAAGCGATCGGGGGGACAATTCTCGCAGTCGTCTGGGTCTCCCTGCAATTTAAACTGATATTAGACGTTTTGTCCTTTATTGTCGTTGCCAATCCAGTTAGGGGGAGCACATGGAAGTGCAGGAGCTCAAGTTTCTGCTAGATTTACTAGGGTTTCCCGATTATCGGGCAGCCATCACCCAGATTAAACCGAATCCGAAAACCAAGGCGGCAGAACGGGATGGGATCTGTCGTACACTCGCCGATCGCCAGTTAGTCGGATATGCGGAGGAGATTTTGAGCTTTTCGATTTCTCCGGCAGGAAAGTCACTGCTGCAACTCGACCCTACCCGATTGCCGATCGCTGCGACAGAAGTAGCCATCCTAACGGCTTGTGCTGAGTCTACCATCACTCCGGCACAAACTAACCTAGGGGCAGCAACTGGGCAATCTGTGATTCAAGGGTTAGCAGAAAAGGGGTTACTTAAGGCGGAAAAAACCCAAATTACTGAGGTTTGGTTGACCCCCCGAGGACAGGAATATCTCCGGGAAGAGTACAATCCCAGTGGAACGTTACCGGTCGTTAGTTTGGATATGCTAACGAATTATTTACGCTTCTTGCGGAAATCTTTGCGATCGTCTCAAGAGTCTATTTCTTCCCATTCTTCCCCCGCCACAACCCCTTCACCTTCGTCAGAGATGATTGCATCTCAACGGTTATCCGATGATGAGATTGTGCGTCTTATTCAAGAGTTAAATCGGGAATTAGCAACGGATAACTATTTGCCGATTTTTCATTTACGCCAAAAGTTGCAACCGCCCTTGTCCCGAGAAGAGTTTGATCGCACACTCTATCGCTTACAACGCAACGATCGCATTGAGTTAAGTTCTTTACAAGAGGCCATTTCTTACAGTCCGGACCAAATCGAGTCGGGGATTCCCCAAGATATCGGCGGTCCATTGTTTTTTATTATTGTAACTCAATAAACCAAAAACAAACCCATTTTTCATTGTTTATTTTTCTGTTGAGGAACTCTGATGGCAACACTCGAACAAATTATTCAGCGTGAACCGAATCCTTTTGATGCCGAAACTTTTTGGTCTGGCAACTTTTGGCAGGAAAAACAAAATCCAGCATTTACGGTTGATTCTATTCACCAAGAGGCTATCTCCCAAATCGAAACTTTACTGAATCAAGTGGCGGAGGACCACCGCACTCGCACGGTTTTATTAGAAGGTGAAACGGGGTCCGGCAAGTCCTATTTATTAGGGCGAATCAAACGAATTCTTAATCGCAAAGCTTTTTTTGTTTATATCGAACCTTTTACTGCAAGTGACTATATTTGGCGGCATATTCTGCGCTACACGGTGGATAGTCTGCTGGAAGTTCCCGAGGGAGAAGACGATTCCCAGTTGATTTTGTGGTTAAAAGGATTATCAGAATTTGAGCATCGTAGTCTCATGGATATGATTCGTGGCGATCGCCAGGTGTTTATCCGCAATCTTAGAGATAATTATCCCACGGGAATCTATAATGCCAATGAGTTTTTTGGCGTCCTCTATGACTTGACGAATCCTAAATTTTCTAGTCTTGCCTGTGAGTGGTTGCGCGGCGATGATTTAGATGAAGAAAGTCTCAAACTCCTCCGGGTACAACATTCCATCGATAGCGAAGATGCAGCCCAAAAAATTCTCGCTAACTTT
Organism: uncultured Oscillatoriaceae bacterium; assembly: GCA_965650385.1. Lineage (GTDB taxonomy): Bacteria > Cyanobacteriota > Cyanobacteriia > Cyanobacteriales > Laspinemataceae > Laspinema. Next base: position 32,623 of record CBFGOM010000041.1, on the reverse strand, counting down.
GGCCGCATTTCTGCTGAAACTCTCCCAATTGTTCTCTGTTTTGACCAATTAGATAATATTGCCAGATTAGCCGATGGGTCGATTGATTTACCCAGTTTGTTTGGGGTGAATTCCGTTATTCATACGCAAAAATTAAAGAATTTTTTGGTGATGATTAGCATCATTACCGATACTTGGAAACAAAATGCATTTCGCATCCAAGCAACGGATAGGGACCGACTCGATGCGATCGTACAACTTAAACAAATTAGTTTGTATCAAGGGGAAGCACTTTGGGCGAGTCGTTTGTCCATTTTGCATCGTCAATCTGCTACCCAACCCCCTTCTAATTTGTATCCCCTCACCCGAGAAAAGTTAGAAGATAAGTTTCCCGGCGGCAAAACTCGTCCCCGAAATGTCTTGATGTTGGGACGTCAGTTATTTCAGGACCACAAGTTAGAATTAATGCGCGATCGCCTGGAGTATATTGACGTAGAATATACCCAAGTATTGGATCAACACCCCTCCCATTCCCCTGAACCGGCGATCGATGTTTCAGAAGTGCCCAGCTTATCTCCAACTGCTGAACCTAAAGCAGATTTGTTGGCAGCATTCAAGTTGTTATGGTTGCGGAAATTTACCCACACTCAGGAGAGAATTTCCCGAATTCGTCAGTTTTCTTCCCCAGAATTAATTTCTATGTTAGGGGAGGCATTAGAAGCATTATCCGTCCCCGAGGTTCAGCTTCGCTTTTTGGATAGTCGCACTTACGGCAGTTATTCCCTTAGCTATCAATTCCCGGGAACTTCCGAAATCGTAGCAGTGGCATGGAGTGAAGATGCCAACTTGACGAAATTCTGCAATTTTATGAAAGTCTGCCAAGAGGCGATCGCCGCGAAGCAATGCCATAAGTTGCACCTCATTCGTGAAGAAAGCATCGGCAATCCCAACAACACCGGATATAGAATTTATAGCGACATTTATCGCAATTCTCGTCATTGTCATCTCAAACCAGACTTACTGTCAGTACATTATATAGTCACCTATCACAGCTTAGTCAATGATGCCTGTGGTGGAGATTTAATTGTTGGCAATGCCACCCCCAATTTAATCGAATTGCAAACCTTAATTCGCGAATCCAAAATTTTGCAATACTGTCCCCTCTTACAAGAATTAGAATTAGTCCCGAGTCTCCCCATCGGCGAAGCAACGCGGGAATTGTGGCAACCCGTGGAAGATTTTCTGTTAAATCGGGCTATCAGTCAACAATGTATGGCCCGCCAACGGTTATCTCAAGAAGCGATGTTGCAATTTTCCCATATTAACGAGTCCCAAGTTCACCATTTAATTGAACATCTTTGCGAAAATCATCCAGAAGTTGCCATTCTCAATCCTGATGCCAAACTGGAAGATCAGTTAGTCTATTTGGTCAACTCGAAGCGATAACTCCACTTGCGATCGCCTCAAGACTGCGATCGCAAGTGGATGAAATTGCAACCCTATTACCCCTTGTATTCTCTCACTGAGGAGTCCACCGTGGCATCTATTGACCGCATTATTCAAGAATCCGTTAACCCCTTTGATTCCACTACCTTTAGACCCGGTAACTTTTGGCAAGAAGACCAAAATTCCGCCTTTACCGTCGATTCCATCCATCAAGAAGTCTTAACAGAAATTACCTCTGTTGTTGAACAGGTTACCCAAGATCATCGAACCCGCACAATTCTCCTCTCGGGAGATTCCGGGTCGGGGAAAAGTTATCTCTTAGGACGGATTAAAAGTACCCTCAATTCTAAGGGATTTTTTGCCTATATTGGACCTTGGCCCGAAAGCGACTTTATTTGGCGGCATACCCTCCGCAATACTGTCGATAGTTTAATGTATATTCCCGAAGGAAAAACCGAATCTCAACTATTACTCTGGCTAAAAGAATTAGCTGCATTTCAAGATAGAAGCCTGATGAAACGGGTATTCGGAGAACGACAACTGTTTATTCACAAATTAAAAGGAACCTACCCCGCCGGAATTTATAACGGTAATGAGTTCTTTGGCGTTCTCTATGATTTAACCAATCCCAAATTATATCCCCTCGCTTGCGAATGGCTAAAAGGCGATGATTTAGACGAAGCCAGTTTAAAACTATTGCGAGTCAAACGGTCTATTGATACCGAAAATGCCGCCCAGCAAATTCTATCGAACTTTGGCAAAATTGCCTCCGCAACTCAGCCGATTGTCTTATGTTTTGATAATTTAGATAATATTGACCGAGGAATCGATGGATTAATTAATCTACAAGCATTATTTAATGTTAATTCAATTATTCATAACCAAAAACTAAAAAACTTTGTTATTATTATTAGTATCATCACCAACACTTGGCAGCAAAACTATAAACGGATTCAACCCGCAGATTTAGCCCGAATTGATACAAAAATCCGCCTGAGTGCGATCGCTCTCGATCAAGCTGCCGGATTGTTAGCCATGCGCTTGTATCCCTTACACCAACTCGCCGAAACTCCCCCCCCATCCCCCATCTATCCCATCACCGAACAAGATTTAGAGGCAAAATTTCCCGGGGGAAAAACCTTACCTCGGTTTACACTCCTCCTCGGCAGACAACTGTTCCAAGAGGCGAAACAGCAGGAGGGAACAAAAACCGAAACTGTCATCTCACCTTCCGCCAATGAAATCACTGCCGCCTTTCACCTCGTCTGGGTGAAAGAATTTCATAAAACCCAGGATAAAATCACCCGCTTGCGTCAATTTTCCGCCCCAGAATTGATGCAAATGGTCCGAGAAGCCCTAGAAGCCTTAAATGTGAGTGGGATTCAACAAAAACTTTTACCCAGTCCCACCTACGCCAGTTATTCTCTCAGCTATCACCTGCCTGCACAACTTGGAAGAATCGGCATTGTTTGGACAGAAGACCCCAATTTAGTCAGCTTTTATCATATTATGAAAGCTTGCGAAAAAGCCCTAACCATGCAACGCTGCAAAACCCTCTATTTAATTCGCGGCGAACGCTTAGGAACGCGCAAAAACCTGGGAAATAAACTCTACTCCGAAATTTTTACAGGACATCCCCATCGCCACATTTTACCAGATATGGTATCAGTCCATTATTTAGTAACCTATCATAGCTTAGTCAACGCTGCTTGTGCCGGGGAATTGGTTGTAGGCAGTCTCACCCCCACCTTAAAAGAATTGCAAGAAATGATTCGCCAATCGCAAATTTTAGAAGACTGTCCCGTATTACAAACCTTGGGTGTATTTACTGGATATACCCGCATCATCGGAGTCAGCGATAATAAACCGAAACAACTCGGACCCGCAGGCGATCGCAGCAAAGCCTTAAAGCAAGCCAAAGAGTATTTACTAGCTTTAGTTCGCACTCAACAAATCATGGGTCGAACTGTATTAATTCAGAATACCTTAGACCAATTTACTGATGTCCAAGAGTATCAAGTTAAAGAGTTACTCTTTCAACTTTGCACCGAAAACAAGCTATTTATTTTAGATGAAACAGTCCCCGAATCCGCCCAGTTAGTTTGTGTGTTAGAAGCCTTTGGCAAGAAGGCTAAAAACTAGACAAAGTGGCAGTTTAAACCCTGCCACTCTTTTAAAAATTAGAGGTGCAAGATAGGCTTATCTTTGCCAACCATCAATCATTTTAATCATAGTTTTATCACCCAATTTATCAATGCGGGCCATCACATCTTGAAAATTGATAAAGGGTTCAAATGGCGTTGTATTTCGCTCTTTGATGATATTATCAATAATATTTTTATTGATTCCAGCATTTCTCAACCGCGAATACAATTGGGCTTCAGGCAACTCTAAGTTATTCAGAGATTCTAATAAGGGAGCAAGTTTGGGGTTTTGATTTTCAATACCTTTTAACCGTTCCTCAACCTTTTGATCTAACATCTCCTCGATTCTCTGGAGATTCTGAAAATACTCAGCCTTTAATTCATTCAGCCGATTTTCGATTCTAACTTCAATATTAGTAAACCGTGCTTCTATATCAGGTTGAATGGGCGTCTGAACGGGTAAAGTTTGAAGAACTTCTTGATTAGATTGAATGGGTGCTTGAACGGGTGAATCTTTAACCCCTTGATTGCTCTTGGATTCTGCAAAACTCTTCAATAATTCAGTTTGCTTGAGGATGATTTCTTCCTGTTTAGGTGAAATCACAAAAGCATTAACCATTTCCCCTTTACGAGGATTCTTTTCTTTTGCTCTAACCGCTGCATAATATTCTAAATGTCCATCAACTACGGTATAGCTTTCCGGTCCCGTTCTTTTTAAAACCAAAGGTCTTAAAAGTCCTTCACACTCTAAAATTAGGTCTGAAAGACTATCCAAAACTCTTTCAGATAAAGTGGAACGAGAGACGGTAGAGGTGATACTTTTAACATCTATTAGAGAAAAAGAAATCATCGATTCATTCCTATTTTTGTTAAAACTTCTAAGGCTAAGGCTTCAAATTCTCCCGAAGATAAAGAATCGGGGTCATATTCTAATATTGATTTAGGTTCTGGTATTTCTTCCCCCAGAGGAGTCGTATTGGTATGATTAGTACATTGAGAAAGAATGCTTCTTTCATAAATAATTGTATCCATTAACGGAAGACCATATCGATTTGGAATCACACTCTTTTGTTTGGGGAAAGTATATTGCAAAAATTTCGCGTTGGTTGCAATTTTAGAAGGTAATACACCTAAAAGATTAAGAGGTCCTTTTCCAATCATCTCTCGAAATTCATTAACTTGGCTGATAAACTGGGTAACGCTGGGTAACCCTTGGTTAGCAAAAGGTTTCAAATCAGATGGAATGATCAGATGATCCGCAGCAATTAAGGCTACTTCAGCATACAAATCTCGGGAGGGAGGAGTATCTATAATTACGAAATCATATTCTTTTTCTACTCGGCTTAACTTAGTAACTAATCGAGTTTTACTTGCCCCAATTTGATTTAATTTATACTGCCCTTCAATCAGGGTAATATGAGACGGAATTACATCAATTTCTGGAGTGTTAAAATAATCAGATTTCCGAGCAACATCTGATACAAAAGAAAAGTCCCCAGACTCCAAAAGATGATAGACATTATTATCTCTTAAATTATCATCTTCTTCAAAGATGAATTTAAGTAATCCTGTGGCAAAAGTTGAATTAGATTGAGCATCTATATCAACTAACAGGACCTTCTTTCCCTTTTTTCTGAGGGCGGCAGCTAAGTTGACTGCAACGGTGGTTTTTCCGACGCCGCCTTTGTTATGATAAACAGCAATGACTTTCAAATTAGATTTCCTCTTGGTATTAGAATTTGGTTTAACAACAGGTTCGGGATGAATGGGAGTGGGCGGAAATAAGTCCTCTGGAAATGAGATGTCTTGCAATGCTTGTTCAGGAATTGATTCGTCCCTAATTTGAGGGAAATTAGAGTCTGTACCCGGAGGATTAAGGGTTTGTCTATGTTGACTACTCTCTTTCCCTATCAAGGCATTGATTTCTTCAATTTTTTCCTCAATTTCTTGTCCCAAACATTGAAAGACTAGCTGGATGTCCTCTCCCACTCGTTCATAAATCCGCATTTCCCTACCATTCGTCAAAACCCCATATTTAACTTGTAGTTTGGTTAAATATCGTTTAAACTTTCTCAGATGTCGGTCTAAGTTTTGTTTAGGACTTTTCGCCTCCATCACGACACTCAGGGGAGAATTGGCGTCGAGGACGAAGGGAATGGTTTGGATGGCGAAGGCTAAGAAATCTAACCGAATGCTACTAAAGGCAACTTCTTGATGCCAACTGTCCGGGGTGTACCCTAATGCTGGTAACAAGTAACTGACGATTAGTTTACTTTCGACTTCGCTCTCGTTTCGGCAAAGGTCTGGATGGAAACTCAACGGTTTACCCGGATTGTCCGGTGCCTTACGGAATCGTTTTATATCTTACCTGATGCCTAGAAAAATTTCAAAGTAATCTTAATATTTTTTAACAATAAAAGGTAGCTGACCACTGAAGGGAGAGGGTGCGTTACTTTAGATTGTCGCGCACCCGATGATCATGGCGCTAACTATTTTTAATTCGCCGATCGCTCTTTAGCACCGGAAAAACTCTCTTTCAACTTGGCGATCGCACCTTGGATAAAATTCGGCTGTTTTTCTGGAGGACGGACTGCTAATTCGATGGGATCTTCCGCATATTCTTTCCCTTTTAAGCGATACCCATATTCCAAATTCTGTTGATTTTTTCGCAGAATGGGAAACAAGCGAAATGCGCCTTGTCGCAAGTCTTCCTCGGTATCAAAAATGGCTTGATTAATTTTACTGGTCCGATTCACCATCAATGAACCCACGGGAAACCAGTTCTTGTTACCTTGGATGCGCATAAAAATGTGAAATTCGGGCATATCCCCGGCTTTCATTTTCTCATACTTCTGTGCTGCCTCTTCCCGCTTGGCCGTGCTTTTGCCGGTCTTCTTGCGCGGTTGCACTTTCCCAAATCCCTGTTGTGTGGTCACTTTGGCTTCCTCCTGGGTGGTATTTACAAAAGTTTACAGTATTTCTCAGAATTGTGCAATCCCCTTTGAGGATTTGAGATGTCTTGGCGAAGAGGGACCCCACTCTGACCCAGGGGAAGTCCCTCTGGGTTACTCATCCTCTGGTGGAATAATGCTTAAACGCAAGGTTTCTGAGGTTTCCACGGAAATGGGGAGGCGATCGCTTACAGCATCTAACTGAGCCCGCATCTCCTTTGTTAGGGTCAGGACAAAATCAAAATCCAGGTGTTGTTCCTGCACCAGTTTCGCCAATTCTGAAAACGGGGTTTTATACGTCGATCGCTCATAGCTGGAGAATTTCACTCGATCCATTTGCTTGACCCGTTGAGCTTGCATCGCCGATTTGAGACGATGTTCCACATAACTCAATTCCGACTCCAGTAACGCTACTTCGTGTTTTAATCGTGTATATTCTGCCGCCAGGACCTGCACGTTATCTGTTGCTGGATCGCGCTCAGTCATGCGTTCAATCTCCATCAAACGGCGATGCACATAAGCTAAATAAATAGGGTCGAGGGTGGCATATCGGATTTGACTCTCACTTAGCGGTCGTTTCCCCCAGTCACTTTGTTGCTGAGAATGATCCGGATGAGGTAATCCGCATAATTCACACGCTAACGTTTTGAGTTGAAAATTGGAGGTTTCCACCATAAACAACGGTAAGCTTTTGGCTAAAACTAACGTACAAGTCACATTTTTAGCTTGGGCTTTTCCTAAAAACCTTAAATCATAACTGGCATTATGAAATACTTTTTCAAGGGCTGATTCAGCCATGATGGTGTTGATAAATTTAGCCGTTAACTGGGGATAATTAAGCACATCTAAGAGATAAACCCGGTTCATGAATCGGTCTAAAGAGTTGGGGAAATCCCCGGGGAAGTCGGGCAAAATCTGAATCAGAGAAAGTCGAGGGTTTTTGGTGTTATAATCGGCGACTTCTGTATCGACCCAAAGGCGTTTGACTTGGGTACAAGTGGCGATCGCATCTTTAATATCCGTTGGATCCGTTAAATAGGGCATCGTCCTTACGCGGTGATTATTCTTTAGGGAGGTTAAATTTCCAGGGTACCGGGAATTTAACCCCAAGTGAAGGGTAATCCTTCGTAGAAATCGTGACTCGGCGGATCTAAGCTATCTTGGAAAGAGTCGAAACTGTTAAAATATTAAACAATAGACGGCGAACTCCTGTATGAAAAAAGCGCTAATTTGTGGAATTTCCGGTCAAGATGGAGCCTATCTAGCCCAATTACTCCTCTCCAAGGGCTATATGGTTTGTGGCACCTCCCGAGATGCACAAATGTCATCCTTTCGCAATCTGACTCGCTTAGGCATTCGCGAACAAGTCAAGTTAGAATCGATGTCTTTAAATGACTTTCGCAGTGTGTTACAAATTTTGACAAAAATGGAACCCGATGAGGTGTACAATCTTGCGGGACAAAGTTCGGTGGGGTTATCCTTCGATCAACCTGTGGAAACGTTAGAAAGTATTGCCACCGGGACGCTGAACTTGTTGGAAGCGATTCGGTTTACGGGAAAACCGATTAAATTTTATAATGCGGGGTCCAGCGAATGTTTTGGGGATACAGGCGATCGCGCGGCGGATGAAACTACCCCATTTCGGCCCCGCAGTCCCTACGCTGTTGCCAAAGCTACTGCTTTTTGGGAAGTGGCAAATTATCGGGAAGCTTACGGATTATTTGCCTGTTCTGGAATTTTGTATAACCATGAGTCACCCCTAAGACCCGAACGGTTTGTCACTCAAAAAATTATTGCGGCTGCCTGTCGGATTGCCGGGGGGAGTCGCGAAAAAGTGAATCTCGGGAATATTTCCGTACAGCGGGATTGGGGTTACGCCCCAGAATATGTAGAGGCCATGTATTTGATGTTACAGCACCTGGAACCGGATGATTATGTAATTGCTACCGGGGAAACCCATCCCTTGCAAGATTTTGTGGCGATCGCCTTTTCTACTGTGGGATTAGATTGGCAGGAGTGGGTGAATATTGACAGGAGTTTGTATCGACCCACCGAGATTGCCGTAGGTCGAGGCAATCCTGAGAAAGCGAAAATCAAGCTGGGATGGGAAGCAACCTCGAAAATGCCCGAAGTGGTTCGACAGATGGTAGAGGCAAAAAGGCAAGGGATTTAAGCAACATCCGACGACGGATAAATCTCCCGCCTCATCGCTTAAATTGGTTGAAACCGACTGAAAGTCTTATTTTGTAGGGTTTGTAGTCGGTTTTAACTAAGAGATTGCACGGCTTGCAACAATTTATCGGTTGTTGCCTTCAAATGTCAGGGTTTTGTAACAGGTGGATACTTAATTGGCAACTTTTGCATTCCCTGAGATTAAAGACAAAAATCGACGTGAAATTTAACATTTCCGACCCAGAAAGTTTGACAAAATAACAATGCCACCAATCTAGCCTCAAGATTTTAGTTGTCTAGGCAAGAATCATTATGTAAATTGGAGATGAGACTGTGGCTATTGTCAGTATCAACCCGGTTACGGGAGAAACGATACAAACCTTTACGGCCCTAACCGATGCCGAAATCCAAACTAAACTGGAAAAATCGCAACAGGCTTTTGAAAAATATCGGCGGATTCCCCTGGACCAACGGGCGGTATGGATGAATGCCGCAGCGGATATTTTGGAAAAAAATAAAGCGCACTATGGGAAAATCATGACCCTGGAAATGGGTAAAACCCTCGCTTCGGCGATCGCAGAGGCGGAAAAAAGTGCCGTGGGTTGTCGGTATTATGCAGAGAATGCCGCCCAATTCCTGGCCGATGTTCCTGGACAAACTGATGCCAGTACCAGCTTTGTGCGCTACCAACCCCTCGGCCCCGTTTTAGCGGTGATGCCCTGGAATTTTCCATTTTGGCAAGTGTTTCGGTTTGCTGCCCCGGCACTGATGGCGGGGAATGTGGGTCTACTCAAACACGCTTCTAATGTGCCGCAATGCGCCCTTGCCATTGAAGAGATTTTTACCGAAGCAGGATTTCCCGAGGGTGTGTTCCAAACTTTGTTAATAGGTGCTGACAAAGTAGGGGACGTGATCGCAGATGATCGGGTTCAAGCGGCAGCTTTGACCGGATCTGAATTCGCCGGTTCTAGTTTAGCGGAAAAAGCCGGGAAATATATCAAGAAAACTGTCCTAGAATTAGGAGGAAGTGATCCGTTTATTGTCATGAAGAGCGCGGATCTGGAAGTTGCCGCAGCAACGGCGACCACAGCGCGGATGATTAATAATGGGCAATCTTGTATCGCCGCAAAACGCTTCATTGTCGAAGAAGCGATCGCTGAGGAGTTTGAGCAGCGCTTGATTGAAAAATTCCAGGCATTACGGGTAGGAGATCCCATGGATCCGGCAACGGATATCGGACCGCTGGCAACCCGCTCAATCCTGGAAGAATTACACCAACAAGTGTTAGTTTGTGTGGAAAGTGGAGCAAAAGCGGCGATTGGGGGTATTCCTTTAATGGATCGTCCGGGAAACTTCTATCCTCCGACCTTGCTCACCGATATTCCCCGAGGAATACCGGCAGAACGGGAAGAATTTTTTGGACCCGTTGCCTTATTATTTCGGGTCGCTAATATCGACGAAGCGATCGCCCGGGCAAATGATATTCCCTTTGGGTTGGGTGCTTCTGCTTGGACGAATGAACCCCTAGAGCGCGATCGCTTTATCGAAGAACTCGAAGCCGGTGCTGTCTTTATTAATGGCTTAGTCAAATCCGACCCGCGCTTGCCCTTTGGCGGCATCAAACGCTCCGGATATGGACGCGAATTAAGTATTCAAGGCATTCACGAATTCGTCAACATCAAAACCGTTTGGGTCAAATAAACCCTACCCTTACCCCGACCGATTGTCATCGTTTCTACTCTGAGTGAACCCCTCGGTAATCCCCGAAGGTTCGCATTTTTTCCACCGTCATCAACCCAGTATTTTTCTGAGGTAATACAAGATTATGGGTGAACTTAACACCGCTGAATTATTAGTTCGTTGTCTGGAAAATGAAGGGGTTCAATACATTTTTGGACTCCCTGGAGAAGAAAACCTCGCCGTTTTAAAAGCGCTGAGTAACTCTTCTATTCAATTTATTACCACCCGTCACGAACAAGGCGCAGCATTCATGGCCGATGTTTACGGACGGTTGACCGGAAAAGCCGGAGTCTGCCTCTCCACCTTGGGTCCCGGTGCCACTAACTTAATGACAGGAGTCGCCGATGCCAACTTAGATGGTGCTCCCCTTGTCGCCATTACGGGACAAGTGGGGACCGATCGGATGCATATTGAATCCCATCAATATTTAGACTTAGTGGCAATGTTTGAACCTGTCACCAAATGGAACGCGCAAATTGTCCGTCCCAGCATCACCCCGGAAATTGTTCGGAAAGCTTTTAAACGCGCCCAAACTGAAAAACCCGGGGCGGTTCATATCGATTTACCGGAAAATATTGCCGCTATGTCCGTTGTCGGTGAACCCTTGAGAAAAGATAAGCAAGAAAAAAGCTATGCATCTTATCAAGGATTAAATGAAGCCGCTGCCGCCATTTCTCGGGCTAATAATCCGCTCATTTTAGTAGGAAATGGTGCAATTCGCGCTCATGCGGGGTCTGTGTTAACAGAATTTGCCACTCGCCTGCATATTCCAGTTACGAATACCTTTATGGGGAAAGGCGTCATTCCCTATACTCATCCTCTCGCTTTATGGACCACTGGATTGCAACAGCGTGATTATATTACCTGTGCGTTTGAGCAAACGGATCTCGTGATTGCTGTGGGCTATGATTTGATTGAATATTCGCCGAAAAAATGGAATCCCGATGGAAAGATTCCCATCATTCATATTAATGCCACTCCGTCAGAAATTGATAGTAGTTATATCCCGATTGTCGAAGTGGTGGGGGATATTTCTGATTCATTAATGGAAATTTTGCATCGCGCCGATCGCCAGAGTAAACCAACCCCTCATGCTTGCGAACTGCGCGCCGATATTCGCGCCGATTATGAACAGTATGCCCATGATGATGGATTTCCCATCAAACCGCAAAAACTGATTTATGATTTGCGGCAGGTGATGGGACCGGATGATATTGTCATCTCTGATGTCGGTGCACATAAGATGTGGATTGCCCGACATTACCATTGCGATCGGCCAAATACCTGTTTGATTTCTAATGGATTTGCGGCAATGGGAATTGCGATTCCCGGCGCATTAGCTGCTAAATTAGTCTATCCCGATCGCAAAATTGTCGCCGTAACCGGCGATGGCGGATTCATGATGAATTGCCAAGAATTAGAAACCGCCCTGCGTGTCGGAACCGCCTTCGTAACAATCATCTTTAACGATGGTGGATATGGACTCATTGAGTGGAAACAACACAACCACTACGGCGAATCTGCCTTCATCAAATTCACCAATCCCGACTTTGTGAAATTTGCAGAAAGTATGGGATTAAAAGGCTATCGCATTGAATCCGCAGCCGATTTAATTCCTACCTTGAAAGAAGCCCTCGCTCAGGATGTTCCCGCAGTGATTGACTGTCCCATCGACTACAGCGAAAATATCCGCTTTAGTCAAAAATCAGGCGGACTGAACTGCACCATCTAAATCACCATGAGTTAGGCGTTAAGGAATGAGGCAAAACGCGGTACAATTAACCACTCATCCTTAATTCCTAAACCATGAAGATTGCCACTTGGAACGTTAACTCCATTAGAACTCGATTAGAACAAGTAACCGACTGGTTACAGACCAATCCCGTTGAGGTATTGTGCTTGCAGGAAACAAAGGTAGTGGATGCAGATTTTCCGCGATCGCCTTTAGAAGCATTAGGCTATCACCTTTATATCTGCGGGCAAAAATCCTACAACGGGGTTGCTTTACTCAGTAAAATTCCCCTAACCGACGTCAGTATCGGTTTCACCCCCATCCTGGGTCCGGAAGTCGCCGAATTAGACGAACAAAAGCGCGTTATTACCGGAGTTTTCGGAGATATTCGCATCCTCAATCTCTATGTCCCTAATGGTTCATCTGTCGGCAGCGATAAATATAGTTATAAACTAATCTGGCTGAAAACCCTGGAAAATTATCTAAAAATTATCCTTGACAAAACCGATAAACTCTGTATTTGCGGGGATTTTAATATTGCCTTAGAAGCGATAGATATTCATCGTAAAACTACCCCCAATGATATCATGGCTTCCCCGGCAGAACGGGCCGCTTTAACTAACATTTTAGAACTCGGCTTAACCGATGCCTTTCGCCTATTTAATCAAGAAGCGGGACAATTTAGCTGGTGGGATTATCGCACCGGTGGTTTCGCCCGAAATCGCGGCTGGCGCATCGATCATCATTATGTCACGCCGAAGCTGAAAGAACGGGCGATCGCCTGTACCATCGACACCGAACCCAGAAAACTACCGAAACCCAGTGATCATGCTCCAGTTATTTTAGAATTAGCCTGATTGTAGGCTTGTAGGGGTGGCAATCTGTCGAAGATTGAATTCAGCTAAACTAGCGGACTAGAAAAACTCGCACTAACAACAGTTAGGGTTAAATTACTGCCCAGTTTAGATGTTTTTTTCTCTTTTGTGCGTAGTCATGAGTTCAGTCATTTTAAATTTTCGCATAAAAATGAAAACATAAACGACTGAACTCCTTGCTAGAAAATGAGTAGAAAATGAAGTTCAAAATGACTGTAGTCGTTACTACGAACTGGGATAATCAATTAAGTTCAGGATAAATTTTAGGGAGGGGGAGGGTTTTCCGTCCCTCCCTTTCCGGGAGAACGAGCTAAAATTACAAGGAGACTGATTCATTTACCCATAAAACAAATGTTCTTAGTTACTGGAGCAACAGGAAGTTTAGGACGGCGTGTGGTGCGGGTTTTGACTGCTAGACAAGCACCTGTACGGGCTTTTGTGCGGTTGAGTTCGGACTACAGCGAGTTGGAAAATCGCGGCGCTGAGATATTCATTGGCGACTTGAAACGGGAGCGGGATATACAAAAAGCCTGTGAGGGGGTGAAGTATATCATCAGCACTCACGGAGGGAGAGAAACCGGCGGCGCACAGGCGATCGACTATCGGGCGAATATAGACCTGATTGATTATGCAAAAGCAGCGGGAGTCGAGCATTTTGTGTTGATTTCCGTGTTGGGTTGCGATCGCGGATATATGGATTCCCCGGTGTTTAAAGCCAAGCGCGAAGTTGAAAAATATTTAGAAAAAAGTGGCTTGACTTACACCATTTTACGTCCGTCTGCTTTTGACTCGGCTTTAATTCCTTTTGCGCAACGATTCAAAGAAACGGGAATTTATTTAAGTCTGGGGGACTTGAGAAATCGAACCTCCCCAGTGAGTACGGATGATTTAGCAAAAATAGCCGCAGATTCCGTACTAGTCCCGGAGGCAGCGAATCAAATTTTCCCGGTAGGAGGTCCCGAAATTTTATCCCGAGAAGAAATTCCCCAGATTTTTGCCCGAATTTTTAATCGAGACCCCCTGATTATTAATCCCCCGATGATGGTGTTTGATGGGGTCCGCAATGCGTTGGGGTTGGTGAATCCCACTTTACAGAAATCCCTAGGAACTTTGCGAGTGTTGGTTTCTAATGAGTTTTTCTGCACGGAGGAAGAGATAGAAACCTTAGAATCAACCTTTGGGATGAAGATGGAGTCTTTAGAAAGTTTTATTCGCCGGTATGTCAGTTGCTGAGTTCGGCATTTTAACTGGGTTTTGAACTCGAATTAAGCCTAAAAAAGCAAGAGCTATTTAAAAAGAGTCCTCTTGCTTTTTTAGGCTTTTAGGGCAAAATTTAGGGCCAAGTGAGTGGGAGGGAATAGACACAGTTAGGGTTTGAAAATATTATTTTTTGTTACAGCCTGAGAGAATTTTAAATAAAAGATGTTATAAAAAAAATATTTACTTGGCGCAAACTAAGGTGAGGAAGATGCGACAAAGATTTCGACTCAAAATCACAAGTAAACAGGTTTTGGAATGGGTCATTGTAGCAATTCTTTATTATAAATCAGCCGAAATCGGAATAAAATTTGCCTCTTTACCGGATATTCCGGCGATTTGGCCGCCAACGGCGATTTCACTGGCGGCAATTTTGCTCAGGGGCGATCGCATTTGGCCGGGAATTTTTCTGGGGTCTTTTATCTTTGTTGTAGTAGATTTGGTGGGGGTAACCTATAAAGTTGCACTGATTCCAGCCGTGGTGATGGCTTTGATCCAAGCAATTGGTAATACTCTGGAATCCGTAATCGTGATTTACGCACTTCGCCATTGGATTCCCCATCAATCCTATCTGGCTTCAGTGAAAAATGTGATTCTGTTTATGCTTGCTGCCTGCACGGGACCTTTGATTAGTGCGACGGTCGGGGTGACGGCTTTATGTTGGGGAAAGCTTATTCCGTGGTCAGAATATGATGCGATGTGGCTAACCTGGGGATATGGCACAATACTCACGATTCTGCTATTAACCCCTCCGTTTCTAGCATGGCAGAACTCACCCGTTCCCCAGAAAATATCCCCGAACACCATTGCTGAAACCATTGCTTTACTCGGTTCAATCCTGTTAGTAAGCTGGATGGCATTTGGACAAGGATATTCGATTGAGTACGTCTTGATTCCCTTGCTGATCTGGTCAGTCTTTCGATTTGGCAAGTTCAGTACAACCGTTTTAGTCGTTTTAGTCTCAATCATCGCTATCTTCGGTACGACTCAGGGTTTA
Source organism: uncultured Oscillatoriaceae bacterium (assembly GCA_965650385.1). GTDB lineage: Bacteria > Cyanobacteriota > Cyanobacteriia > Cyanobacteriales > Laspinemataceae > Laspinema. Next base: position 17,330 of record CBFGOM010000041.1, on the reverse strand, counting down.
GGTCCATTTGTTAAAAATTCTACCCATGAATCTTTGTTGCTATTACAATCTTTCATGAGCGTTTGTGCGATTACTTGCCTGGTATTATCGGCTGCGATCGATGAACGCAAAACGGTGGAGACAAAACTTCGGGAGACCAACCAGCAATTGCAAGAGAGCAAAAGCAATTTATCTCAATTGATAGAAGCAATTCCAGTGGGAGTGGCGGTTTACAAGCAGGATGGAGAACTCACTTACCTGAATCAAACCGCCGAACAGTTAGTTAATATCAAACGGGGATCAACATTATCTACAGAAGAAATTCCTGATATTTATAAAATTTATCGTGCAGGTACGGGTCAACTCTATCCCGTTGAAGAAATGCCATTTATGCGATCGCTGGCTGGTGAACGGGTGCGCGTGGATGACCTAGAACTTCACCACCAAGACCGGATTTTATCTTTAGAAGTGGCAAGTACCCCAATTTTTGATGAACACAGTACCGTAGTTGGCGCAATTGTGGCGTTTCAAGATATTACCGATCGCAAACAAGCCCAACAAGTCATCGCTGACTATAATCGCACGTTAGAAGAAAAAGTCGCAAGCCGGACTATGGATTTACAAAGAACTCTGGCAGAACTGCAACGGACCCAAGCTCACTTGATTCATACCGAAAAAATGTCCAGTCTCGGCCAAATGGTGGCGGGGGTGGCTCATGAAATTAATAACCCGATTGGTTTTATTTATGGAAATATCACGCATTTGGAAGAATATTTTAAAGATTTACTGACTGTCGTGAATCTCTACCAAGAATCATCTCCAACTCTCCCAAATGCGCTTCAAAAACAAGTAGAAGAGATAGAAATTGATTTTTTAAAAGAGGACCTACCCGAAATTATTAAATCCATGAAGTTTGGTGCCGATCGCATCAAAAAAATTGTTGAAAATTTACGCAATTTTTCCCGTTTGGATCAGTCTGAGTTGAAGTCCGTGAATATTCAAGACGGAATTGAAAATACTTTGATGCTGGTCCAGTCTCGCCTCGATAACCCGCAGAATGCGCCCAAAATTCAAGTGATTAAAGAATATGATAGCCTCCCGGAGGTGAATTGTTATGCGTCTGAACTGAATCAGGTGTTTCTCAATCTCTTGAATAATGCGATCGATGCCTTAGAGGAATGCCAATGGTCGATGAGTCCTTTGCCGGACGAGATTTCTTTGAATGTGAGTCCCGATATGAACCCCCCTTTATCCCAGGTTAGTGAGTTGGTTCCCACGATTTGGATTCGCACGCAGCGGGTTGGAAATGAGGCGATCGCCGTTCGGATTACGGATAATGGGGTGGGAATACCTGAAGCGGTCCGTTCAAAGGTTTTTGACCCATTTTTTACGACAAAACCCGTGGGTTCAGGGACGGGTTTAGGATTATCGGTTTGCTATCAAATTGTTGTGCAACAACATGGGGGGCAATTAAGTTGCCGTTCTACACCGGAATTGGGGACTGAGTTTGTGGTTCAGATTCCAAGAGTGTTAAAGTCTTCAATCTAGCGATCGCATTGAAAAAACCCTAAATCTCCCGTCAAGCAAAAAGGGATGTCTCTTCAAACACCCCTTTTTTAGTCCGCTATATTCAGTTATCCGATGGATTAATTTTTTCTGCATTTAAGTCTTTCCCTGATTGACTGGATTTAATCCCTGGAGGAGGCGACTGGAATCCCTTAAGCGCTACGTTTGAGGGAACCATCAGAATATAATTCTATGGGTACTAATTCTAGTTTGCCGTTGACTTGAACTTTTGAGTAAACCATTTTGACGAATTGAGCGGTGTTGGTGCGATGGCGAGGTAACATGATTTTGTCCTCCGATTTGCTTCTTCTTTCTTTATACTCCCACTATCTCTCTGTTCAGGATAAATTGGGGTGATTTGAAGCTCACCGGAGGGTGATAGTTCTCTGAAAAGGAGGCGATCGCCCTCATCGGTAGCGGTGATTTTAAACACAGGGATTCAAGAGGAACAAGGATTTCAAATTATTAACAATACAATCACTTCTTGTTCATCAGGGATTCGTCATAGATGTCACCCTTTTACTTAAGTAACGTCTCCATCAGTTCCCCGAGAATAACGATGAACCATAAAGGTTAGAACGGTTTCATCAATGCCTTTTAATTCAAGAGAACCGAACTTCACAATTTCATCATCATGGAGATAATCTGCCACCGCCGCAGACACCAGAATTGTACCCGGGTCCGCCGCTTCCTGCAAGCGGGAAGCAATATTCACACTAGGACCGATCGCCGTATAATCCGATCGCAAATTGCCGCCAAACATCCCCACCACAGCGGTTCCTTGATGAATGCCACAGCGGAACTGGACCCGAGGTAAACCTTGTTCCTCCCAGGTTTCATTTAAGCGATCAAGGGCTTGTAACATTTGCCTCGCCGTAGCGATCGCCCGTCTCACTTGCTCATTCGGAGTTAAATCCTCCGGTGCACCAAACATCGCTACGATCGCATCCCCGACAAACTTATCTACTGTGCCGCCATTATCAAACACCGCCTGAGTCATTTCCGTTAAATACTGATTCAGCACCTCCGCCACCCGGCGCGATCGCAACGTATTCGCCAACTGAGTAAACCCGACGATATCGCTAAACAAAATCGTAATTAACCGAGGTTCCGGACGTAAATCCAAAGATAACTCCCCAGAGGCCGCTTTGTGGACCATTGCCGGGGGTAAAAAGCGCCGCAGGACTGATTCCGTGAGATAAGTATTCAACTGGGCCACCCGGCGCTCATTTTCCTTAAGGGCGAGTAAATTTCTCACTTCTGCTAATAACTCGCGATCGTTAAACGGTTTCGCCAGATACGCATCTGCGCCCTTTTCCGCCCCTTCAATGCGCGTATCCTCATTCACCTTCGCCGTGAGCAAAATAATCGGCGTTCCCCGTAACGACTCATCCTCACGAATCATCTGGATCATATCCAAACCCGACACCAACGGCATCATCAAATCCGTAACAATTAACTGGGGACGATGATTAATTACCACATCAAATCCTTCCGCCCCATTCCGGGCCAAAATGACCCGATATCCTTCCCTTGTGAGAATGCCTGAGACATAATTGCGTAAATCGGGGTTGTCATCCACCACCACAATCGTGGGGTGTAGCGTGTGAATCGTTGAGGGTTGTGCCGGTTGCACCAAACCTGCGGGACCGATAAACCCGACGCCATCCTCTTCCATCTGCACATCGGCCAATTCCACCGAAGCCCGGGCCGGTTCTACCCCCGTCGGCACTTCAATAATTTGGTCCGGGGGTAAGTGAGAATTGCCCAGGGGTAACCAGACCATAAACACGGAACCTTCCCCATAATTCGACTCAACGGCGATGGTTCCGCCATGTAGTTCTACTAATTCTTTGGCTAAAGCTAACCCTAACCCACTGCCTTCATACGAGCGATTCGCCGACCCTTCCGCTTGACGAAAACGCTCGAACAAGTGAGGAATTTGATCCGTGCGAATGCCAATTCCGGTATCTTTAACTTGGAGTAAAGAATAATCTCCTGCTTGTTCCAAGGAGACCATAATTTTACCCCCAGAGGCGGTAAATTTCATGGCATTGGACAGGAGATTATAAAGGACTTTCTCAAACTTTTCCAAATCCAAATAGAGGGACGGACAAGCTTGCAAATCCGTGGTGATTTCTATGCCTTTTTTCTCGCAATAGGGGCGAAAAATTTCCACAGTTTGGGAGACAAAGGCGAGTAAATCGCAGGGACGAAAGGTGGGCTGCATCCGACCAGCATCGAGGCGTTGCAAGTCTAAGAGTTGATTGACCAAGCGCAGGAGGCGGCGGGTATTGCGCAGGGCGATCGCCGCTTGTTCCAAGGGTAAATCTTGGTGATGTTCCACCGCCGATTCCAAAGGACCCATCATCAGGGTTAAGGGTGTGCGGAACTCGTGGGAAATATTTTGGAAAAATTCCGTTTTCAGGCGGTTAAGTTCCAGGAGTCGTTCTGCCTGCTGGCGGGTTTTTTGGTAAAGACGAGACTGATGAACGGCGATCGCCCCTTGTGCCGCCACCGCTTGGGCGAGATCAATTTCCGAGGGATGCCAGCGGCGGGGGGATCGGACTTGGCGCAGGGTAATACTCCCGATAATTTCGCCATCAGAGATTAAAGGCACGACTAATAAAGCCCTGGCAGGCGATCGCAGGGGTAAATCCATCACATTCCATTCCGGCTGCTTTTCCAAGTCATCCACCACCACCGGAGCCCGAGTAGTCAGGAGCTCTTGCAATACCGGATTCCCGGCGATCGGCACCACCGATCGCGGCAATTCCCCAGAATTCAGGCGAGATTCCCCCTTCACGTCCTGGAAGAGATGGGGTGTAGAAATTCCCCCCGGTTGAGAGTCTTCATCCGGCAATTGTTCTCCTTCAGAAGCTTCCACCGCTTGTAAGGCGGCATCATACAATCCAACACACTGAACATACTCATCTTCCTCAGTCCATAACGACAGGGCACAACCATCCGCCTGTAACGCTTGGCCGAGTTGTTGGGCGATCGCTGCAAAAATATCTTTCGGATTCAGACTTGAGCGAATCGCCGTGGTAATTGTATTCACCAGGGCCTCGCGCTTGGCGAGGGCCTGGACCTGTTCATAAGCGCGGGCTTGGGACAGGGACAACACCGCCTGATCCGCCACCATAAACACCAGTTGGACCTCATCATCCTGCCACTCCCGCACGGATCCACATTGGTGTAATGCCAAAACGGCCATGAGTTCCAAGCGAAACATCAGGGGAACCACTAAACTCGACTGAATATCAGCCGCTTTTAACATCTGTCGCCGTTGCTGGAGTTGAGGCGTCTTTCCCTGTAACCGTTCATCGGTTTCCACATCATGGATCACCTCAATATCTGATGTTTCCCATACCGTTTGGGCCAACCCCAGGGGTTCTGAAATCGGTCCCGAGGGAGCAACGGGCAGTTTTGGCCCTTGACCATTGGACTTAATCGTGCCGAGTTCCCGCTTTTGATACATAAACCATTCATCAATAAAGCGGCCATCCTGGTAGGGACGCAGAATGCAGTAACTCACTTCAAACATTTGGCCGAGGGTATCGACAATGGTCTGCAAAATCTGCGCCTCAGTCGTGCGCGATCGAATCGTGTTGGTAATGGCGTTGAGCAACGATTCCTGACGCAGGGTGCGGCACAGTTCCCTTGTCCGCGCTTTCAAAACATTGTGGGTATCTAAAGCTTGTGCGACCAATGCTTTGAGTTCATCCGCATCCCAAGGTTTGGTGACGTATTTAAAAACCTTTCCTGCATTGATGGCATCTACCAGGTCCTCAACATCGGTGTAAGCAGTCAAGATAATCCGGATCGCATCGGGATACTGCGTCGCCGTCAGACTGAGCAACTCAGTCCCACTCATTTTAGGCATCCGCTGATCCGAGATAATCACCGCCACATCCCCCTCCTTTGCCAGAAGCTCTAAGGCTTGCGAGGCATTTTCTGCCGTCAACACGTTATAGTCCCGATAAAAAGTGCGATAGAGCAAGTCGAGGTTATCTGGTTCGTCGTCAACCACCAGAAGTTTCGGCTTACTATATGTTTCGATACTCATGCACCGCGCTCCTACAATCAGGGGGAGTTATATCCAATTTCTTCTTGTTCTGTTGACTGGTTTTTCGGGTGAGGGAACCCCAGAGGCAGACTTAACCCATCCCCAGGTTTGTGACTCGGGGTCATTCTGAATGTACACTACTTAACATAATCCCGATGAGTTAGGGGTGAACATCAAGCGCCTCATGCACCCTGGCAGACTTGCCCCTTAATTTGCATCCTGATATAAAAATTGATAAGGGCGATCGCCCGTCGGAGGGGTCGGAATTATGGGTAATAATGACGATATTCTACTGGCAACGGTCGGCTCCTGCATGAGAAATTTTACCGATTCCAAAGCGCGCTCTTTCTTGCCGGTTTCAGTGAGCGTTTCCCAGAATGGAAAATTCCCTTGTTCAACGGTCCCCCTTGAATGGATAGTTTTAGCCCCCAAAGCGCCAGCTTCGGGTTCTCCCCTACAGAATTGGCGTCTGAATGCGATTAACGGGTAAGGGAAGGTTGAGCAGATCTCCGCTGGATTGGGTCTGGAGAAATAACGGGTAGCTCAATGATGAATTCACATCCCCCTTGCGGTAGATTTTCACAAGTCAAGCGGCCATGATGTCGGTCTACGATAATTTTATAGGCGATCGCCAAGCCTAATCCTTTGCCACTCCCCACCGGTTTTGTGGTAAAAAACGGATCGAAAATTTTAGTTTGATGTTGCGGGAGAATGCCACATCCCGTATCCCGAATCCGAATTTGCACCCACTCTCCCGAAGGCAGGTTCGGAATTTGAGAAGGTAGGGGAGTATCTAAGGGGAGATGAGCTTGCGCAATCACGGTCGTGGTAATCGTAATTTGCCGATCGCCCAAATGATTCACCGGGAAATTTGCCCCATTGACTCCTCCATCGGGGGGATCAATCGCATCGATCGCATTGGAAAATATATTCATAAACACCTGATTGAGTTGTCCCGGATAGCAACCTAATCGGGGAAGATTGCCGTAGCATTTAATGACCTCAATATCATGGAGACGATGGGCTAATAAAATCAGGCTACTATCAATCCCTTCATGAACATTCACCCATTTTAATTCGGCTTCATCTAAACGAGAAAAATTGCGTAAAGTCACAACAATTTGACGCACCCGTTCAGCCCCTTCCTTCATCGAGTGAAGGATTTTTGTTAAATCGGTCTGAATAAAATTTATATCAATTTCTGCTTCAAATGCAGCAATGGATTTAGGAACCGGGTTTAACTGTTCCCGATACCGCTCTAGGAGTTCTAAAAGCTCATAGCTGTAATTAGCAATGTGAGGAAGATTGCCATAAATGAAATTAATCGGATTATTAATTTCATGAGCCACCCCAGCCACCAATTGACCTAAACTTGACATTTTTTCGCTTTGCACCAGTTGAAATTGAGTGTCATGAAGCGAAGCAATTAATTTGGTTTTTTCATCTAGGGCTTTTTTCAGTTGTTTAGCTTGCGATCGCGCTTGGCGAGCTTGGTCCTGAGTCCGTTGATATAACTGCGCCTGAGTAATCGCAATTCCTAGGTGTAAAGAAATCGACTCCATCGCTGAAATTTCATCTTCATTCCAATCATAAGATTGAGGTTTGATGGCGGAAACATGACCTAATAAACTTTCGCGATGCCAAATGGGAACGCTTAATAAACTGCCCATTTGTAACTGTTGAAACAGCGCGCGATCACGGTCTCCAAAATCCGAATTTTGAGTATTGCAAATCGCTGTTACTTCTTGTCCCAATAAACTTTGAATCAATCCCGACTCAAACTGATAGAGCTTAATTTCTATCCCGACATCCAGGGGATGTTCATCTAATAAACTAGATTGACTGGGACGACAGACTCGGTGAGTAATGCGCAGCGATCGGCAGAGGTGATGAATGCTTTCTATTAAAGAAGTCGGGATGGAAAATAAGATTAAATCCGCTTGGGTGAGGGTTAACAACTCCAATAATGCCGTCTCAATCGTGCGATCAAGATTCAGAGACGTCCGAATTCGTCCGGCAATGCGGTTAAGAACTTGTTCCCGTTGAGCGTGTTTTTGAGCTTGGATATAATGCCTGACATTCCCGAGGGCGACTGTACCCTGTTGGGCTACCATTTCCGCAAATTTCATCTCTGCCCGGTTCCAGAGATGACAAACCCCGGTATAACTCAAATAAACCGTCGCGATCGCTTCATTTTGGTAGAGAATGGGCACCATTAAGGTAGATTGTAATCCCGCATCCAACAACAGCAAGCGTTCTACATCCAACAACAGCAAGCGTTCTACCTCGGGCATCACCGCCGTTTCTATATCCCCTACCACCCAAGGACTTTTTTGCGATCGCAACGTATTCCACTCTTTCAGTCCTTCCACGCGCAAAGGTACGCCGATCGCCCGAGGGTGAAGCGGTGACTCTGGGGAACCCTTTAAGGGCTGATAAACCACCCTTTCCATCAAGGTTTGTCCCTGGAAATCATGATAAATTAACCCTGCACAATCCGCCTTAAACACATCACACAATTCCTTGACGATCGCCTCATAAATCTCTGTTTCATTCAAAGACCGATGAATTGCCTGAGCGATCGCATTTAAACGCTGTGGCGACAGAACTTGTTCGCCTTCTCCAGAAGATTGTTCACGGCGATCGCGATTTTTGTCCGAATGATTCCTAGGCGTTTGTGCTAATTTTAGGGAGTTAGAAATTGCTTTTAAAAATGGAAAATTATCGGTTTGATTCTTCCCCTGATCGCCTATATTTTTATTGACCGATCGAGCATTAAAAATCTCCTCTTGAGAGGATTGTCTTTTTTCATAACAAAGTTGCTTGACTTTAGCAACTGTCCCTCGGTCGATGTGGCCCAAAAACTCCAAACAATCCAGCCAACCAGCAGTCCATGCGGCATTTTCAGCCTCGTTATCCCCTTGGAGCAAGTCAGTTTGTCGCCCTAGGAGTTCCGCGATCGCCACTCGTCGCGAGGTCCTGTTCGTAGAACCGACCTCATGGGCGTCAAATGGAAAAATATCTGCATTCATCAGGATTTTACCTCATGCTATCATTGATAATGATTATTTATGTTGTGCTGCTTTTTGTCTACTTTATATTTATTTTATATTTGAGCCCCCTCATCAGGTTATGTTATAAGAGGAGAGGGTTCCCTTCATCTCAAAACCCGTCTATTTCAAACCCTCTCAATGTGAATCCCTCGTGAACCCCTCTTTCACGTCCCCAACCCATCGTGATACCCCTGCCTCTGAGCCATCCTCGGGAGGTGCATCTCGCTTTTACATCCGGGCCGCCCAAGCCAAAGATCTCAGCAGCCTTGCCGAGATTTTGGTCGATAGCTTTCATTCTCGCGAAGGAGTTGGGGGTTGGCTGTACCCGATCTTGCGCCTCGGCATTTATGAAGATTTGCGCGTGCGACTGCGATCAAACTCGACCCATTCTATCTGCTTGGTGGCTGTTGTCCCCCAACCGGAACCGCCTTCGTGCTATGAATCCGCCCTGGACTCCCCCTCGGGGAATTGCGTGATTGTGGGTACAGTAGAAATGGCCTTGCGCTGTGTCAACCCTTGGAGCTTGGGCATGGCCCAGTTTCCTTACTTGTCCAATTTAGCCATTGGTAACCTGTATCGCCGCCAGGGGGGAGCCCGTCAATTGCTGCAAGCGTGCGAAAGTATTGCCCTAGATTGGGGTTTTCAGGACCTTTATCTGCACGTTCTCGAAAATAACCGACCCGCAAGACGACTTTATTACAAAGAAGGCTATCGAATTCATTCCATTGAGTCGGGGTGGGGTTCTTGGTGTTTCGGACAACCCAAACGAATGCTGCTACACAAAGCACTCCATCGCAGTTGAAAGAAGGCGATCGCCTCATCCAGGACCACCCTTGAGAACCGACAACACAACCCGAGTTTCTGCCCAAAATCTATCGGGACTACCCACAATTGCGCACCTACAACTCGGGTTCTATCCCTAGGGAGCGATATCACCTTTCTCAAGGGATTGAGGTCCACTGATCGGGTCAAAGTCCCCCTTTTTAAGGGCGATTTAGGGGGAATCGTTCCGAGTGTAGGCGATCGCAAACCGCCATCACAAATCCTGTACGGCTAGGTTTGCAAAAATTCAGCGCAACTCAAGGGTGTAGCTATCTGGATAAACCAAGAACTATAACCCCTGCGCTTCGGTGACTAAAAATTCGGTCTTTGACATCCTGATTTAGGAGGAATTTTTTACCCAAGGCATAACAACCCAACTCCTTTCCTGGTGTTGGTAAACCCTCAGCAGACTTTAATCCGCTCATTTAAAAATTGCCAACTTGGCCGGGTTGCTCTTCTTTTTCCGGCGCTCCCTGGCCTGTTTTTGAATAAGGAGACTACGGCTTTTGAATCGGTAAACATATTTTGAGAGCCTTGAAACTGACTTTTGAATAGAAAAGCACGTTTACCTGTGCCATCCGGGAATAATAAACCTAGGAAAAATTTATTCCTCAGATTTGGGGACTTTTCTAACCCCAACTTGTAGTCAGGAGTTGACCGGTTTAGATGTAGTGATTTTCGGCATGAGAAGAGAACCCTCCAATGACTCAACACAAACATGAGGACCGGAACCAAAATAGAGAGGCCCAAGGCGATCATCCCTTGGATCCCATTCCGTCTGACTGTCTCGATCGCGCTCCCTTTAAAGGCGAGACGGGCAATCCTTCTCGTGCCTTGATTAAATACGCCCATAGTGCTCAAATCTTAACTCAACTCAATAGCGGCCAACTGTTTGTAGTGGACAGTCGTCGTCGCTGTGGATTGATTGTCTACAAGCGCTTTCATGCGGAGTTTGTGGGTCCTGGGGCTGCGGTTGGAGGCATTTTTGATATTGAGTGTCAGCAAACGATACCCGTTGGGGATTTGGTGTTGCTCTATCCGGAAAGCTATGAAGAACGGCAAAAAGCATTTGCTATTCGTCGCCATTGGATCCGATTAATGGAACAGCTTACAATCCAGCCGGTTTCATTGCACCGGACCCAAATGCTCTTGACTCAGTTTCAGCATTATTTTGATCGCGAAACGGTGATCCGACTCCCCGATGAGGCGATCGCCCGCTTGGTGGGGGTCCTGCCTCAAACCGTCCGCACCCTCCGACGTTTAGAAAAGAAGTCCCCGGTTAAGGTCGCTGTAGGCTAAAATATGGCTACGTTCAAACCGATAAAAACCCGCGACCTGAATGGTGCGGGTTGATTTCTAGGGGTAAGAAATGGAGTTTTTTGACCCCCGTTCTACCCATCCCCAGCAAATCGACCGCTTGCCCAATTCTTTAACGGCGATTGGCCTTAATCCGGGGGGTTGGGGGGATCAATCCTGTTGATTGAATTCCTCCAAGCGGGATAAGGTGCGGTGATTTTCCTCCGGTGTGCCGAGGGTAATTCTTAACCCGCCTCCGGTATGACGAATCAGGGTCCCTTGGGCCTTGAGTTCCGCAGTGATGCGAGTTAGGGTTCGCTCGATCGCCCCTGGGTCCTGGAGATTCGGGCGCAGGTAAATAAAGTTAGCTGCACTCGGCCACAGGCGAAATTTGTGTAAGGGTTGCAATCGTTCCAGGAAGCGATCGCGCTCCGTTAAAATTTCGGGAATGGCGCTGAGGAGCTCCTGGCGATGGGCGATCGCTAGGGATGCGGCAATTTGGGAGAACGCCGGGAGGTTGTACGGCAGACGGACTTTTTCCAGGGTTGCCGTGAGTTCCGGATGGGCGATCGCATAGCCCACCCGCAGGGCCGCCAAGCGAAAAGCTTTGGAAAAGGTCCGCATAATCACCCAATTGGGATGCTGGAGTAACTCACTGGCGACACTCGTCTGACTAAATTCAAAATACGCCTCATCGATCGCCACCAAAATATTCGGAGGCAAACTGCGGATCCAATCCAGTTCAGCAGGGGTTAAAGCATTGGCCGTGGGGGAGTTAGGATGGACCACAAAGACCACCCGAATCGGGGGATTTTGGGTATTCGCGACTGCCGCCTGTGCTGCGGGGATGTCGATTTCAAAATTCGTCTCGTTGCGTCCGACTTCCACCACAGGAATCCCCAGGGTTTGGGCTAAAATCCCATACATGGAAAAGGTGGGATGGGCGACCAAAACCGACCCTTCACCCCCGAGACAGGTTGCAATGAGTAAAGAACGAATCAGTTCATCGGAACCATTGCCGAGGGAAATATGGTGGGCGGTGATGGGGGAATCAGGGAGTTGCGCTGATTCGTTGACATATTCAGCGATCGCTTGCTTTAAGGGGGCATGACTCCCATCGGGATAGCGATTGGTTTCTATTTCCTGTTGATAGGTCCATGCCAGCTTTTCTTTGAGGGCCGCAGGCAAGTCGTAGGGACTTTCATTAGTATCCACCCGATCAATTTGGGCCGGTTTCCCCCGAGGGGAATCGATAGTATCCCCCGGGTGGGGAGTATAGGCAATCAGTTGAGCCAGATCTGAGCGAAGAAAACTCAGCATAGAATTGTAGAACCATTACAAAGCCGCAATTGGGTGACAAGCACCACTGTCTTTAGTATCGGTGTTTGGGTCAACTTCGGGCAATAGGCTTTTTTGGATCTGGGGTATTTTGGGGTCTGGATAGGACTGTGGAGGCGATCGCCTCGACGGGGGAACTCCCATTTGGGTTGTTTTAATATTTCAAGGCATGAATGAGGTAGGGCAAAGGGTATGGAATCATTCGGCCAGACACAATCCTTGCATAAATACTTTAAAATATTTAGGAAATAGCCACAGGCTATAGTTTGAGGGGGGAGGGTTGTGGATCCGGTCTACTAAACCGGGGCTGGGCTAACCTTGATCAAGACAAAGCGGGTTGGAGAGAACAACTTTGGAGGCAGCCCGGTTAACCCCCCTGATTTTCCCTCCGTTAGTTATGTTATTGTTAACGTTGACAATTTCGACAAATGCAAGTACACGAGACGGGGACTGATTGTGGAAAAAATTAAACTAGCGATCGTAGGCGTTGGTAACTGTGCTAGTTCCTTGGTACAGGGAATTTACTTTTATAAAGATAAGACTTCTGAAGAAGCGATCGGGTTAATGCACTGGGATATTGGCGGCTATAAACCGAACGATATTGAGGTGGTTGCCGCTTTTGATATCGACCGTCGAAAAGTCGGGCAGGATGTCTCTCAAGCTATCTTTTCTGAACCCAATTGTACGACCGTTTTCTGCCAAGACATTCCCGAAATTGGCACGAAAGTCAGTATGGGAAGAATCTTAGATGGGGTCTCCGAACATTTAGTCAATTATGCAGACAAATATACCTTCATCCCCAGCGAAGCCCCCGAACCAACCCGAGATGATGTCATTGCTATTTTAAAAGAATCCGGCACTCAGGTCCTCGTGAATTATCTCCCAGTGGGGTCGGAAGAAGCGACGAGTTTTTATGCAGAATGCTGTTTAGAAGCCGGAGTAGCTTTTGTCAATTGCATTCCGGTCTTTATTGCTAGTAATCAGTTGTGGGCGGATAAATTTGAGTCGCGCAATATTCCCATCGTCGGTGATGATATTAAATCTCAGCTAGGGGCAACGATTGTTCACCGGATGATTACTGACCTGGCGAAAAAAAGAGGGGTCAAAGTGGAGCGGACCTATCAACTCAATACCGCAGGAAATACGGATTTCTTGAATATGTTAAATCGCACCCGCTTAAAGTCTAAAAAAGAATCGAAGACGGAAGCGGTGCAGTCGGTTTGTGAAACTAGATTGGAGGATGAGGATATTCATGTGGGACCGAGTGATTATGTCCCTTGGCAAAAAGATAATAAAGTTTGTTTTATTCGCGTGGAAGGCAAACTCTTCGGAGATGTGCCGATGAACATTGAAATGCGCCTGTCTGTGGAGGATTCGCCCAACTCCGCCGGGGTGGCGATCGATGCGATTCGTTGCTGCAAATTGGCCCTCGATCGCGGGAAAGGTGGGGTACTTTATTCTCCCTCCTCCTACTTTATGAAGCATCCGCCCAAGCAATATCCTGATGGAGATGCCTACCGGATGACTGAAGAATTTATTAACGGATTTAGAGAGTATTAATCCATTCCTGATCGCCTCATTCTTGACGAGTGAGGCGATAATTTTTGTAAAAATTATCGCCTTTAAGCCTAAAACTTTTTGGTTACAGTCTGGCCCCAATCTTCTGTAAATTGTCGAATGTTTGATGTTTGTGTCATCGGTCATGTGACCCAGGACCGAATTAAAATTGATGGAGAACTTGCTCAAGAAATGGCGGGAGGAACGGCGATTTATACGGCGATCGCCTTAAAAACCTTGGGGTTAAATGTGGCAGTTTTAACTAAAACCTCTCGTTCAGACCAAACTCATTTATTAGAAGAATTAAAAAATCAGGGCATTACGGTCTTTTGGCTGCAAAGCCCCGAAACTACCCAGTTTGAAAATAGTTATCAGCGCGATCGCCTCGATAGTCGTCAACAAAAAGTCCAGGCTGTTGCTTCCCCCTTCACTCCCGCAGACTTAGGCCAAATTCAAGCCCGAATCTTTCACCTAGGCGCACTCACGAATCAGGAGATGTCCCTAGAATTTCTGCAAGCCGTTTTTGCAACAAAAGCCTTAATTTCTTTAGATGGACAAGGATTTTTACGGCAAGTTATTCATCAAAAGGTCCAGGCAACAGATTGGGCCGAAAAAGTCTCCGGACTCGCTGGGGTTGATATATTGAAAGTGGATCTACAAGAAGCACAACTGCTATCGGGAAAAACAGACCTAGAAGCAGCGGCGATCGCCCTGAATCAATGGGGAGTTCGAGAAGTCTTAATCACCGCAGGGAGTCAAGGATCTTGGGTTTATCAATCCGGTACTCTGGAGAAAATTCCGGCCTTTGCACCGACTACCTCCGTTGATCCAACTGGGTGCGGAGATACCTACATCGCCGGTTATTTATATTCTCGATTAACTGGAGAACCCTGTCCTCTTGCTGCCCGATTTGCTGCTCAAGTTGCCACTCGGAAACTCGAACAGTTCGGTCCCCTCCGGGAGTGGCAAACTCCCCCATCAATTGTGGGTTCATAATAGTTGGGGGATTAACAAACCGACAGATCTCCTGATCTGTCGGTTTTTTCAAATCCTAGGAAATCGGCATTTCTGAGGAGTCCTCTACGGGATGGGTGACCCGATAAACATGAATAATCCGCTGTAAACTGGTCAATAAACTGGCGATCGCCAGGACCGACAACGCCACAGGCAACTGATCCACAATTAACCCCACTGCCATCACAATCACCCGAGGCAGTCGCGGAAACCACCCTACCTTGCACTCAATTTTCAATCCTTCCGCCCGGGCCCGGGTATAACTGACCATCTGGGACCCCAGCAGGGCTAACAAACAAATGGGAATTGAGGGATACTCTTGACGGTGAATCAATAAAATCGTAATGCCAATTAAAATGGCCCCTTCGGAAAATCGGTCTAAAACCGAATCAAAAAACGCCCCAAACGCATTCTGTTGATTGAGTAATCGGGCGACGGCCCCATCGATCGCATCTAGGGGCATGGCGATCAATCCCATTAACAATCCCCCCCAAAACGGTTGATTATTGGCGATTATCCCTGCCGCCAAAATATTTAACAACAGACTCAACAGCGTAATCGTATTGGCAGAAATGCCGAGTTTTGCCATCCCCTTGGCAATGGGTTCAACGATAAATTTCGTGCGATCGCGCGCCCAAGTCTCCACAACTACTTACCCTTTAGACTGAATTTTGATTTAGTTATGGTAACCTTCCCGGCGAAAATCCGGTGAAAATGAGGACGGATACAAGATAAAAGAGGCAATACCCCCGTAAGTCTCACAACTTCCGTCGTTCCCCCGAACCCCCCATCCAATCAAAACCGATCGCGTTTACCCTAGATACTTGACTCAACCCTCAAACCGGATCATGACTCAAACGAATCCGATTGTTTCTGCCGAATGGCTATTTCAACACCTCGACGATCCCCAAATTGCGATCGCCGATTGTCGTTTTTCCCTCGCCGATCCTGAACTGGGGCAACAACAGTACCTCCATAACCATATTCCCGGTGCTCACTATCTGCACCTCAATCGGGATTTATCCTCCCCAGTCCAACGACATGGCGGACGGCATCCTCTCCCCGAACCCGAACTATTCGCCCAAAAATTAGGGGCCGTCGGGGTCACCTCTCCAGAGGTGTTACTCGTGGTTTATGACGATTCCCGGTTTGCCTTTGCCTCTCGACTCTGGTGGTTAATGCGCTATCTGGGACACGATCGCGTTGCCATTTTAGAAGGCGGATTTAAAGGGTGGCAAGCTGCGGGATATCCCCTCACCGATGCCATTCCCCGACCCAGCGAAGGGACCTTTATCCCCCAAATCCGGGCCGATCGCGTCGTGGATATCGAGACGGTCAAAACCCGGTCCCCCTTACCTGAAGTCGCCCTCATTGACTCCCGAGAACGCGATCGCTACCTCGGGAACCATGAACCCATCGACCCGATCGCCGGACATATTCCCGGTGCACTCAACTATCCTTGGCAAGAAGTCACCGACGAGAATGCCCGAGTCAGACCCCAAAGCGACCAAGTAGAACGCTGGGCGGATATTGCCGGGTCCGATGAAATTATCGTCTATTGCGGGTCCGGGGTCACCGCCTGCGTGAATCTCCTGTCCCTAGAAATGGCAGGCATTCCCAACGCCAAACTCTACGCCGGAAGCTGGAGTGATTGGTGTTCCTATCAGGTTGAAGACTCATCCCCCAACCCGTAAACCTCCCCTGCCTCTGGTGTCTTGCACCAGGGAATGTCAAAATAAAGCTAAATTAGCCTCAAAACTGAACTGAATTATGACCATGATTCCTGCTTTAGACCGTGCCTTTCAACAAGGACGCGCCTTAAAAATTATCACCGGATTGACCAACTTTGACGCCGATCGCGTTGCTACCGTGGTTCGGGCCGCCGATCGCGGGGGCGCAACCTTTATCGATATTGCTGCCGATCCGGCTTTAGTCAAATTAGCCAAACAGTTGACCGATTTACCGATTTGTGTGTCTGCCGTTGAACCGGAAAAATTTGTAGCCTGTGTAGAAGCCGGTGCAGATTTAATCGAAATTGGTAACTTTGATGCCTTCTATGCAATGGGTCGGCGCTTTGAAGCCGCTGAAGTGCTGCAACTGACTCGGGAAACCCGCGCCTTACTGCCGAATATCGTGCTTTCCGTCACCGTTCCCCATATTTTGGAACTGGATCAGCAAGTGGATCTGGCTGAGGAATTGGTGAAAGCCGGTGCAGATATCATCCAAACCGAAGGCGGGACCAGCAGCAATCCTGTACATCCCGGCATCTTAGGGGCGATCGAAAAAGCAGCACCCACCTTAGCGGCTGCCTCTGCCATTTCCCGGGCAGTTTCTGTGCCGGTTCTGTGCGCCTCGGGGATTTCCACCATCACGGCACCGATGGCGATCGCCGCTGGGGCCGCCGGAGTGGGCGTCGGTTCCGCGATTAACCGCCTGGATAACGAACTCGCGGCGATCGCTGGGGTCAAGAGTCTCGTTGAAGCCTTATCCACGGTTAGCCGTTCCACCATCCACGCCTAATCTGGATTAAGTCGGGTTAGTTGCCATAACTCTTAAAGAAACGACTGAAGTCGTTACTACAAACCTCGGATAACGACTTTAGTCGTTTCGTTCGTTCGTAGTAACGACTTCAGTCG
>CBFGOM010000040.1:0-35346 GCA_965650385.1 uncultured Oscillatoriaceae bacterium | reverse complement strand
GAACCGGACTGGGATTCGACCGGGAAGCAATACAGATTGGAAATCTCCAGCATGAATGGATACCCGGATCAGGGGTTGCAATTATTCTACACACCGCAATCCGAATTCAATCTGGGTAACTCGTATGAGAACGGGCAAGCTCTGGAGCAGGATCTCCTCCTGCAATATGGCTGTGTGACCGGCCTACGGAAGCTGTGGATGACAGGTCAACCATAACATGGTGTGGAGGCTCAATGAATGGACTTCGGATTGAACAGGATACGCAATTGGAACCAAGGGTTTATCTATTGCCGGAGGGAATTGCGATCGACTCCGACGATGTGACCCTGGATGGTCACGGCGCAACGATTCTAGGCATGGATAGGACCGGGGAAGGTGTGAAGGTTTTTGGCGGCAGACTCCGCCGGGTTAGCGGTTCCCGCCAACTGCCTTCCCACAAACCGCGTGGCCTGATACACTGCATAGACCGGAATCAGTAAATAATGGCCCCCGGTTTGGGCAATCCAGCGGATCTGCTGTCCGGCCTTTTCTAACTGGGTCGCCAGTTTCCGAGACCCCGCTTGCAGAAAATTGAATAATTTACTTTGATATCGACCGGAAGAGGACATAATTTTTAAGTTAATCAGTTTGTTCGGGGGCGGATTTCATATTGACTATCCGCAATATGAACCTCTGTAACGGGTTTTTTTATTAAAGAATGCCTGGAGAATCTTAAACCCGTCATTTAATCATATCGAAAATTTGAGCAAATTTATGGCAGATCCAAACCGTGAAATAACCGCATCAATTGAGAAACTGCGGCAACTGACTCGGGTGAATGCGATCGGTAGTTGGCGATACCAAATTGCCGATTTATCCGTGGAGGAAGGGACGGCAGCGGATACCTGGGACCAGTGGCAGGAGGCGGAACTCAATGAGAAAGGACATATCCCCTGGACTCAAGGACAGCAGACGATTTGGTTAGGGTTGCGATATCAGGTTCCGGACCAGTTGCAGGGGTATCCCCTGACGGGGTTAACCTTGCGTTTGGCCCTAACTTGGTGGGCCGATGAGGCCCAAATTTTTGTGAATGGCGAGTTAGTCCAGGAGGGGGATTTATTTGATTGTGTGACCCGGGTAATGATTGAGGAATCCGTAGAACCGGGTCAAGGGATTGATATAGCTTTACGATTAGTCAGTCCGGGACATGATTGCGGGGCATTAGTGCGATCGCTTTGGATTTATGAAAAAAGCGATGAAGAGAGTTATGAAAGTTGCATTGATCCGGGGTTTATTGCCGACGAGTTAGCGGTAATTTACACCCATTGGAGAATTTCATGGGATGCCGAGATCAAATTGCAGCAATTACAAAACCATATTGAGGCGATCGCCTGGAATAGTTTACCGGATGATGTGCCTCAATTTGAACAGTCCCTGGCGGAATTGCGAACGCATTTGCAACCAGAGTTTCAACCCACAAATAAACTCTTTTTACTCGGTCACGCCCATTTAGACCTCGCCTGGTTGTGGCCCATTGCTGAAACCTGGGATGCTGCTGAATTTACCTTTGCCTCCGTTCTGGATTTAATGGCAGGATTTCCTCACCTGACCTTCGGTCATTCTACCGCTGCCTTATATGCTTGGATTGAAGAAAACTGTCCCGATTTATTTGCAGATATTCAAGCGGAAGTTGCCGCAGGACGCTGGGAAGTTTTAGCGGGATTGTGGGTAGAACCGGAATTAAATATCATTAGTGGGGAGTCGATTTCCCGACAATTGTTATATGGACAACAATATTGTTTAGAAAAATTTGGTAAAGTCTCTTCTGTAGCATGGCTGCCCGATACTTTTGGATTTTGTGGACAATTGCCGCAATTATTAAAGCAGGGGGGCATCGAATATTTTGTCACCCAAAAATTGCGATGGAATGATACAACAGAATTTCCTTATTCAGTGTTTTGGTGGGAATCTCCTGATGGAACGCGAATTTTTAGTTTAATGTCTGCCCCGATTGGAACGGGAATTGAACCCGTCCAAATGGCAGAATATGCCTGTGATTGGCAACAAAAAACCGGACTGAAAGAGAGTTTATGGTTACCGGGAGTGGGAGATCATGGTGGAGGTCCGACCCGCGATATGTTAGAAGTTGCCGATCGCTGGCGACAGTCTCCCTTTTTTCCAGCAATGGAATTTACCACGGCTGAAAACTATTTACATCAGTTGCAACCGCAGGGAGAGTTTCCGGTTTGGACCGATGAATTATATCTGGAATTTCATCGCGGCTGTTATACGACTCATGGAGACCAAAAACAATGGAATCGCCGTTGTGAGGGGTTACTATATGAAGCAGAATTGTGGGCAGCAGTCGCCACCCGGGAGACAGGAACAGAGTATCCAAAAGGGCAAATTGAAGCCGCTTGGAAAGCGGTATTATTCAATCAATTTCACGATATTTTACCCGGTTCCTCCATTCCGGAGGTATATGTAGATGCCAATCTGGGTTGGCAGGAAGCGGAAGAACAGGGACGGGAAGTGCTAGAACAGGCATTAGCGGCGATCGCCTCACAAGTTGCCGGAGTTCCTCCTGCTGCCTTGCGATCAGTCCAACCGATTATCGTGTTTAACTCCCTCAATTGGCCGCGATCGCAAGTGGTTTCCCTAGAGTTACCGGAATCCACTGCAACTGGGATGGAATGGCAGGTGTATGATAGCCAGGGAAATCAAGTGCGATCGCAACTCACTTCGACTCATCTCCTCTTTGAATGCCAGGATATCCCCTCCATTGGCTATCACGTTTTTTGGTTAGGGCAATCCGAACTTAATCCTACTTCTCCCTCCCCACAGCCCCAGGATGAATTTATCTTAGAAACTGACCAATTGCGCGTTATTATTGACCCAGAAACGGGCAATCTGAGCAGCATTTATGATAAAATAAATAATTGGGAAATTCTCAAAGAACCGGGCAATCAACTCCAAGGTTTTGAAGATCAGGGACAATATTGGGATGCTTGGAATATTGACCCCAATTATTCCCAACATCCGCTTCCCCCCGCTACCCTGAAACAGATTCAATGGCTAGAACGGGGAGAACTACAACAACGAGTGCAAGTGATTCGCCAATTGGGACAATCGGACTTTATTCAAGAGTATATCCTCCAAGCCGACTCCCCCTCGATAAAAATTGCCACAACGGTCAATTGGCAAGACCGTCATGTCATGGTAAAAGCTGCATTTCCCCTCACAGTTGAAGCAGATTTTGTCACTTATGAAAGCCCTTGTGGTGCAGTGGAACGAACCACTCGACCCCAAACCCCAGAGGAAAAAGCCAAATGGGAAGTTCCTGCATTAAAATGGGCCGATTTGAGTGGAGAACAATGGGGAGTCAGTTTGCTCAATGATTGTAAATATGGCTATGATGCCACCCCCAATCAACTGCGTTTAACCCTCCTACGCGGTTCCAATTGGCCCGACCCGGAGGCCGATTTAGGGTGGCATCAATTCACCTATTGCCTTTATCCGCATGGGGGAAATTGGCAGTCCGCAAAAACAGTCCGACAAGGGTATGAATTGAATTTACCCTTGCAGGTTCGCCTCCTGGAATCAGTCTCGGACCAGGGGGAAAAAACCCTAGGTTTGCAGGAGAGTTTTTTACAATTGTCCGGAGAAAGTCTAGTTTTAATGGCATTCAAGCAGTCCGAAATTGATGCAACAAAATGGATTCTCCGATGTTATGAATCGGAAGGAAAAACGACAGAATTAGTGGTTCAGGAGGAATGGGAGAGTTTGCAAGGGGTGGATTTATTAGAGGACAACTTAGACCAGGTTTGGGGTCAGGGGGAAATTGTACTAATTTCACCTTGGAAAGTGGTGAGTTTTCAATTAGGGAATTGAGAGGTGATGAGTTAGGTATAATGATCCGGAAATGACTGACGTTTTTTCCGGATTTAAAGTTTAGATAAACCTTGAATTAGCCTAGAGTCAATACTTATTTAGGAGATTTAAATTTTTGCCATTTAGCCTTGCTCCAAACCCATAAGGTTTTGCCCAAAAATAGGGAAATGCGGCGAAAGATATTCCAATTAACCGTAAGTTTCACCCATGAACTATGATTAGCAGAGTAAGCCTGCCGTTCTTCTTCAATGATGTTCCAAGCTGTTTCCACCATAGAGACACGCTGGGGGGACCGTTTAATCCACTGAATGAGGGCGCGAATTACTTTTTGCTGCCGAGTCAGGCGTTGTCCTATGAGAATCTCTGAGGCGAGGGTAGGGTAACGCTGATCGAGATCGGCTAAAGTGCGATCGCCCCAATCCCGAATTTGAGGACTGGGGCTTTCACTCAGTTCTTGACAAAGTTGCCAAGCTTGACGGAGTTTCCCATCACCTTCGTAAGCTTTGACTAAGGCTTTTTTCGCTTTAAAGAGAGTACCCGGATGGAGTTCATTGATTAAGACTGCTTCTAATTGGGCGATCGCCTCGGCATAATCCCCCGCTTTTAATTGAGCTAATCCCACTTTTAAATTTTGATTTTCCATAGCATGATTGGGATGAGATTGGATATGCTGCTTGTTTAGAATACCCCTTTTGACCTCTCCAGATATCATCGCTCAATTTAGTACATTTCTATTCATCAACCTGCTCTTTTCCCATCTTTCCTATCCCCAAATGTAAGCAGGTTTTATATAAATTCCCGCTTTAATTATATAAAAGATAAAAAATCAGCTAGATCAGACGTTAAACAACAGACTTGAACTAGCTGAAAATAGAGATTGAACTAGACACTATTTTTATACAACCGTCCGAGGACGACGAGCACCGAGGGTGGCCCCAATCAACGATGCCACTAACCCTAACAAAGAACCGAATAAAAATGACCAACCAGCCCGGGCCACACCGTCTGCGATATTACGGGCCTCATTCGGTGTGAGATTGGCGGCTGACGGGTCTACATTCACGCGATCGGCAATTTCCCCCGCATTTGCCATCACAATTCCAAAAGTTCCAGATACACCGCTTGCCAGTAACCATGAACTCAGGGCTAAAGTGGTTGCCCACAAAATTGCTCCGTTTAATAGGGCTGTATTTTTATTCATTGGTCCACAGGTACGAGCCATGATCCAAGACCCCAACATTAGAGCAATAAACAAACTAATAATAGACCAAATTCCCACTCCCAAACCAATAGAATTCGGGTCAGCTTGGGCATCCGCACCAACGCTCATCCCGATCGCCACTCCCAGAGCACTTAATACCAATTGGGTACTCAACGCAATCACGATTCCCGCAAAAATTGGACCCCACCGGACGCGATCGTGATAATCAACTACCGGGGTTGGCATCATGGCTGGTTCGGCAATATTGACTCCACTGCGATTTCCATAAGTCATGGTTAATATCTCCCTTACCCTACTTCAGTTAAATTTTTTTTAAGCCCAATGCTGACAGTGATAAAAATGTCTGCATCAATTTATGGATTTACTGTAAGGGGGATTTGCAGTTTTATCTATCTATCTAGGGATATAAGTTAACCGGATTAGACCTGACCAAAACTCAATCGTCAGGTAGAGGGGACAACCTATTATTTTTTCTAATATAGAGACATAGAAGATAAATGTAACAAATTTTTAAGGAGATGACAAGGATGCTTTACAAACTTGAGGATTTTTATCCCAACTACCGCAACGATTTATTTGATGGGGATGATATTAAAGGCTATGACGTTTATGCGGCCAGCAAAGATGAAAAAATTGGTCACGTTGATGATGCCTTAGTCGATGAATCTGGTTATTTTCGTTATCTCGTCATTGATACCGGATTTTGGGTGTTTGGAAAACGGGTCTTGATTCCGATCGGGCGTTGCCGAGTCGATAACGATCGCCACCGGATCTATGCGATGGGTCTGGAAAGCAAAGAACAAGCAGAACAACTGCCGGAATACCGGGAAGATACCATCGTTGATCGCGATTACGAGCAGAATGTGCGATCGATTTATGCCGTTCCTAGTGTTGAAAATTCAGCCGCAGTAGAAGACAGTCCTCCGGTAGAAGGGGCCGGTGTCGCGGCAACTGCTACGGGTCGTCAAGTGATGCCTCCAACCCTTCCCCAGACTGCAAATCCTGCGATGACTACCCCCACCCAGGAAAGCGATCGCCTCGTCGCTCGTGATGATGACTATTATAGTTACGATCGCGAACCTTCTCTCTACAATACAACCGATCTAGATCATAAAAAACTCAAGCTTTATGAAGAACGCCTTGTCGCGAACAAACACCGCGAAAAAACTGGGGAAGTTTTAGTCAGCAAACGAGTCGTAACTGAACGGGCAAAAACGGCAATTCCCGTGGA
This sequence comes from uncultured Oscillatoriaceae bacterium, assembly GCA_965650385.1. Lineage (GTDB taxonomy): Bacteria > Cyanobacteriota > Cyanobacteriia > Cyanobacteriales > Laspinemataceae > Laspinema. Next base: position 29,023 of record CBFGOM010000040.1, on the reverse strand, counting down.
AAATGAAAAAGTTGTTGTGGAAATCCGCGAAGCGATCGGAACTGAACAGGCTCTAACTGCCGGTGAAACCGCTTTTAAAGATACAGAAATTGCTCGGGTTGAAGTCTATCAAGAAAATGCAGACATTCATAAAGAAGCATTTGTGCGAGAGGAAGTTAAAATTCACAAAGAAGTTGAACGTAATACAGTTGAAGCGGAAGAAACTTTGCGTCGGGAAGAGTTAGAAGTCAAGCGCGAAGGAAATCCCATTGTTGAAGAGAAAAAGCGTCGCTAAACCCATTCCCCATTGATTCACGCTTTGAAATCAATCTATTCCAGTGAGATCAATTCAGAGCGTTGTAGTTAATTAACGCGAGACTCATATCGGATGTCATGAATGGGAGAATTATGAAAGGAGTGGGACCATCCCGCTCCTTGCAACAACAGCAAGAGCATGAGAGTATCCCACTCCTTAGTTGTAATTTTTATGAGGAGTGAGATTTTCTATACAAGAGAATAATCGGCTCGTTCAATTCCTTTTATTCTCTCATAAGTATTAAATAACTTATTGATTCCCCCTTTGAGCAGCCAGCAGTCAGGAGCATATTAATTATGGTTTTTTCATTGAAATGGCCTATCGCCATCCTCAGTTCTATTGTTCTCGGCGTGACTGCCGGGGTTACCGTTCCGGATTTGTGGAACTTAGAAACTGCTTCAGCACAGGGTCAAAAACCCCAACAACCCCAAACAGCGCAACAAAAAAGCGCATTCCCGGATGTAAAATCCAATTATTGGGCCAGTCCGTTTATTGAAGGATTAGCACAAGAAGAGATTATAGTAGGATATCCCGACGGAACGTTTAGACCCAATCAACATATTGAGCGGGATGAGTTTGCTGCCCTCATTCGCCAAGCCTTTGATGTAACTGAGAAACGCCAAATTTCCAGCGGCAGTGCGTTTAATGATGTTCCCGAAAATCATTGGGCTGTTCCGGCGATCGAGGAAGCCTATCAAGGCGGTTTTATGGATGCCTTTTCTAATAATAAGTTATTTTATCCCCAGCGAGAAATGACCAGAGCTGAGGCGATTACCTCGTTAGCACAAGGTTTACAATTGGTGCAAGTTCGTCCAACCGCTACAGCGGCTCAAGCGGGCGATCGCACTCCCTCACGTCAGACCAGACGCCCGGTTGCAAAACGACAACTGGCATTTCCTTTAGCGTTTACCGCTATGATGCAACCGTTATGGTTAATTCAACGTGCCAACGCACAAGCGGCACCACAACCGGGACGGTCTGTGGAAGAACCCGCGCAACAATCCTTTGTTACCGAACAACCGACACCGGATTTAACTGCCTATTATACAGATGCCGATCGCATCCCGTCCCAGGCAGCTAACCCGATTTTAGCGGCAACCGAAGCAAATATCGTAGTCAACCATCCCGATCCATCCGTCCTGAAGCCTGACGAATTTCTGAGTCGCGGTTCCGCTGCTGCGATGATTTATCAAAGCTTAGTCCATGCCGGACGCCTGAAAGCGCTACCGGAAAATTCCCCCGCCAATCAATACATTGTCGAACCCCCTGCCGAAAACTAACCTTAAATGGAGGTAGAGGCGATTGAAGAATAGCCCCGATAAACTGAGAAGGAAGGGGAGGGAATAGGTTAGTTTGTTAGGGGCGATCGCCTTGGTCGTCAAACCGGGTGAGAGCAGCAAAAAGTCCGGATGCAGCCCGATTTTAGCGCAAGTTGGAGGGGTGGTTTTTGCCAATTCATGCCCTTGGGTGGTGGATGAATGTGTGCAGACCCCCTGTAAGCGCAACCAGAGTAAGGGCAACCTATGAAACGAATGAGTGCTGAGGACCTGCTAAATCATTATGAAGCCGGACAACGTGACTTTTTGCTGTTAGATCTCAGTGGTTTAGATCTGCGGGGGGCTTCCTTACCCCATATTAATCTCATGGGCGTTGATCTCGTCGGGGCCGATCTCAGCGGTGCCGATCTGAACAATGCAGACCTCAGCGGTGCTGATCTCACTCGGGCGAACCTGTCTTATTCCAATCTACATGGGGTTGAACTCTCTCACGCGATCGCGGGTGAAGCCAACTTTACTGGCGTCAACCTCTGCGGGGCGATCCTCAATGGACTCATTTTGGGCCGGGAAGATGCTCAGGGACCGAATTTCAGCGAAGCTAATTTAACCGGGGCCCGGTTAGTTGAAACGCAGTTACCCACCGCCAATTTCACGGGGGCTAATCTCACGGCTGCGGACTTGGCCTATTCTCATCTCACAAAAGCCAATTTTTCAGAGAGCTTTTTGCTGGGAACATTCCTTAAACAAGCTAATCTAGCCGGAGCGAATTTCAGACGCGCTCAATTGTTCGGCACTTTTTTTGTAGAAGCCTGTTTAAGTGAGGCTTGTTTTGACAATGCCTCACTCAACTGTGTGAATTTCTATCATGCCGATTTAAATCAGGTTAACTTCGACCTCACTACCGATTACAAACGCCTCGTCATGCCAACCGGCTACCGAGGCGATCGCTGTAAATTCCGCCAGTTAAGAGAAAATCGCCCAGAGAATGTAGCCGTTAAACCCCCAGTTGAGGCGCATTCCGTTCCTTTGTGATGCAGATGGGGGATGGTGGAGATGGGGAGGACCGCCATCGAGATAGGGGTGATAGACTGAAGTCGTTATCTCCCATTCAACGTCACGACTGAAGTGGTTTCTTCCCCATCCTCCCTATCCTCCCCATCTTCCCCATCCCCAATCACTCTACTCCCCAAACTTTAACTGTCCCATCAGCGCTGCCACTGACGATAAAATGAGAGGTGGAAGGACTGAAGGCGACGGCATTGACCCAGTTAGAATGACCGGAAAACATCCGGAATTCTTTCCCGGTGCGCAGATGCCAGATTTTGAGGGTACTGTCTGCACTCCCACTCGCCAGTTGATAGCCATCGCGACTGAAAGCGACGGAATTAACGGGCTCTGAATGAGCGGAAAGGGTACCGCGTTCCTCACAAGTGTTCAAGTTCCAAAGTTTGATCGTGCCATCTTCACAACCACTGGCGATGGTTTTGCCGGTAGGACTAAAGCTGATAGAATTAACGGCATCGGCATGACCTTCTAGGGTGCCGAGTTCTTCAAAGGTATTCCAGTTCCAGAGTTTGATGGTGCCATCCATGCTGCTACTGGCTAAGGTTTCCCCATCGGGACTGAACAGAACGGAGGATACGGCGTCGGAATGGCCTTGTAAGGTGCTAATTTCTACTCCGGTGTCGAGGTTCCAGAGTTTGATGGTTTCATCCGCGGACCCACTGGCTAAAATCGGAAGCTTCGGATGGATGGCGACGGCATCGACGCGATAGGAATGTCCCCGTAGGGTACGAATTTCTTTGCCGGTTTGCAGATTCCAGATTTTGATGGTTTCATCACCGCTACCGGAGGCGAGGAGTTTGCTATCGGGACTGAAGGTGACGGACCAAACGCCTTCGGAATGTCCAGAGAGAAGGATAGCGAGAACGCCACTGTTAAGACTCCAGATTTTGACGAGTCCATCTTCACTGCCACTGGCGACGCGAGTGCCATCGGGACTGACGGCGATATCTTCGACCCAGCTAGAAATACCACTGAGCGATCGCAATTCTTCGCCACTGTGCAGGTTCCATTTGGCGGTATCTCCCCCACTGCCACTACCGACCATTTGACCATCGGGGGTAAAAACGACGGAATCCACCCACTCGGCGTCTCCTCCCAGGGTGCGAAGTTCTTCCCCGGTTTCTAAACTCCAGACTTTGAGGGTGCGATCGCCGCTACCGCTAATTAACCGGCGTCCATCAGGCGCGATCGCCAGAGAACTGACCCACTCCCCATGTCCTCTGAGGATTTTTAAGGCGGAATTCTCAGGGATTTTCCCCGTTTCTACATTCCACAGTTGCACCGTATCATCAGCACTGGCACTGATCAGCAACCGTCCTTCCAGACTGAAAGTGACCGCATTAACTCCCGCCGTATGGCCGGTGAGGGTGGCGATCGCCCTCGGGTCACTCACACTCCACAGTTTAATCGTCCCATCTTCACTGCCACTCGCAATCTGCTGTCCATCCGGACTCAAGGCGACGGAATACACCCAGTCGCGATGTCCCGTAAAGGTCTGCAATTCTTCCCCGGTGTCAATATTCCATAATTTAACCGTGCTGTCTCCGCCACTGACCAACTGTTTACCATCGGAACTAAAGGCGACGGAATATACCCAGTCGTAATGACCCTCTAGGGTTCTAACTTCTTCCCCACTCTCCACATTCCACACTTTAATCGTATTGTCTTTGGAACCTGAAACCAGGAGTTGACTATCGGGACTAAAGGTGACTGAAGTGACCCACCGGGAATGGCCGGTGAGGGTTTGTTTCAGGGAGGCAATTTTCGGGGAGTTTTCCTCATGAATCGTCCAGAGTTTCAGGGTGGCATCCCCACTGCCACTGGCAAGCAAGCGACCATCGGGACTAAAGGCAACGGAATCCACCCAATCGGAATGTCCACTGAGAATGCCGAGTTCTTCTCCGGTTTCCAGATTCCAGAGTTTAATGGTATTGTCATTGCTGCCACTAGCCACTAAACGTCCATTAGGGCTAATCGCCACGGAATAAATCCGGCTGGAATGCCCCCCCATCGTGCGGATGCACTTAAAAAAGCGATAGGGGTTATAGTCTTGTAAGGCTTTGCGAACCTCTAGTTCGGGCCGATTCCGCAGCAGCAAATACGCCGCACGCTGCACGGGTTCTGATTCGTCCTTTAATGCGTTGATAACCTGCTCTAATCCCGAGGGTCCCTGGGTTACAGCCGTGGTGAGGGTATCGATTCTTGCTTCGATATCTGCGATCGCCGCCTGAGCATGGACTGGCTGAGTTGGATGATTTGCCATTGCTTTTTTTTACTCCGTGCCGCTCTATGAGCCGTTTCTCTGCATACAACAGACGCAGCGCCTGTCTCGCTATCGCGATTTTTCCCCTACCCCTTAAAGGGACAAACGCTGTTGCTTTTCTTTTACTTTACCCCTCGATAAGACCCTTTTTCCTCAGTCTAAACCGGAACAGATTGAGGCTATCTGTCCCCGGAAAGCCCGCAGGGGGTCACAACTTTACCCGCTCGTGGAAATTCCCTTTCCTCACCGAATTGGGTATTCTTCCGCAGCAAAAGCGATGGAAGGGAGTGAGGTTTTGCTGAGAATTGAGGCATTTCGACCCAATTCCCTGATTTGATGGGGTCTGTAAAGTTTTCCTTCCTTCCCTAGATCCCCCATTTTCTCTCCCTCTTCTGGGTTAGGTTTTATCAAGATTTTATCCGATTTTTGGACTCCAGGAAACAATTGTTTATAAAGTTTTAACGAATTTCTCGATTGAGAGAAACGAGTTTTTATAAAGTTTTAACGAATTTAAGGGATTAAAAAGAAAAATTGTCAATATTTTGCTTTTGGGGAAGTTTTTTCTGACTCTCTAACGGTCTAGTTTTCTTTCCATCTGATTTCAAGGCTGAAAGGGTCTTCTTTTTATCGGCCAAATATTTAGGTTAGTCTGGGGTTATTCTTCCCCGGCTTTCGGTGAATTGGTCAGCGATTCTCATGACGGGATTCGAGAAATTTAAGCACAGATCAATCGGGTTTGATTACCCTAGGGAATGGGCACAATGAAAGCGATTTGAGCCAGCCTCTAAGAAGGTTTCGGAATAGATGTGGGCAGGCGATCGCTTTTGGAGCGAAGAAAAATTCGGTAGTGGGCAATCTCATGGCGATCGCCCACTCAAAACCGATGTTTTCCCCCTGGGGGATTCGAGTTGCGAGGTTAGAGGATGTTCTCCATGCAACCGCTTAATGTCTTGGGTTGATAACCTGGGAGAACAAAGTTGCCAGTCACCTCTTCAGTAACTGACCCTCCACTGCGACTCCCCTTTACTCTCCCAAATCTCTCAAAAATCCGTGACTTAACTGGACTTCCTTCTCTTGATTAGCCCCACTTCATCGGGAGATAAACTCCTCCCTAACTGAGGTCTAAATCCTCAAGAATTCCGTTAGTTTTCTTCCCCTTCTGTGTTTTCGCTGTTTTCGTCACGGTTGCCATTCATATTAGAATTACGGTTCTTGAAAAAGCGACCGGAATTAGTTGGTTTGCGGAATTGGCGAGCATAAGCTTTATTCCGTTGTGCTTTTTCTTTTTTAGGATTGCGACGTTTTGCCATTATTATGGACCTCATGGATAAACAACAAAAATGACTCTTGGCTCTAGGGTAGCTCTCGGCTACAATCGCCGCGAGGGACAGGCTGACCCCCCAGCGATCGCGCTATGGATTGCACAGTTGTCAATTGCACAATCACGAGTTAGAACAAACAGGGCAAGGGGACTGAATTCCTGAAAGTCGGGGTCAGGGTGAGCACTCCCACCCCATATCCGAGCAGTTTCGTACTGAGGGTGAACCCCAGCTCACCCCTTTCGGATGGGAATAGGCTCAATCCCATCCATTCGGGTTGAGATGAGAACCTTTCTCCCGAAAGAAAACAAGCGATCGCCCATCATCCTTTGAGTCTCTTTTGGATGGGGCAGTTGACGCCCGCTACTGTAAGCAAGGATGAATCCGATCCACTATTCTATGCTAGGGAACGCACAATTTCTCGAATTGCTCTCGGCAAAGACTGCAAGCTGAGTTCTATGGAATCTCAATCTCAGGCATGACCGAACTGGCGTAGCACTGAATTCATGATAACAGGAAAGCGCTATCCCTTTCCGGGGGGCCTGGGGGATGGGGAATGGGGGAGGTCAGGATTTGTGGTGTGGAAATTTTGTAGACTCATCATCGGTGATGATTCTAACAGGTTGTAGGTTAAAATCAGGACGGGTTGGCAACCTGTTCATCTCGTGGCTCAAGTCACCGGGTTGTTCCCCGTTCATTATTAGCTCAGGGAACACCGGGGGGAAAAGTCAGAATCAAGCCTAAACAACAAGGCGATCGGGGTAGAAAGATGGAGTCTAGGTGGTGGTCGTTGAATCCAGGATAATTTGATTTATGAAACGCTTATGGCATTTTACTCAAGCCGTACTCGGGATTGTGTTTCGACATCCCGTCCTCGGAATTAGCATTATCCCGCTGTTAGACAACGGTCAAATCGTGTTGGTGCGCCGTCGGGATAATGGCAAGTGGGGTCTACCGGGAGGAATGGTGGACTGGGGGGAAGATATTCCGAATACCTTAAAACGGGAACTCACGGAAGAAACGGGTTTAGAAGTAACGGAAGTGGGTCGTTTAGTTGGCATTTATTCCGCCCCCGATCGCGATCCCCGGATTCATTCGATCTGCGTTGTCGTGGCGGCACAGGTCCAAGGGGAAATGAAAATCTATGATACCTCTGAAATTCTGGAAGTCAAAGCATTTGCCCGGGATTCTCTACCTCTGGGGCAATTGTCCCATGACCACGATCGCCAATTACAAGACTTTCTCAATGGTGTGACGACCGTCGCTTAATGGGGTCGGGGAGCGTGGTAGCCTGATTGGGGTGGGGAGGAGTGACCTCGGGTTTCCTTCTTTAATAACTGCGCTTCCCAACTCCTCCCTCTTCATAAACCCTTATCTCGATACGGATGCGTTTCAAGGACTCAGGATGACTCTACCGCTCCGCAATTCCCGAATCAAACTGTCCCAAGGGCAACTGTTCTGGCGCGAAGTCGGCCAGGAGGGACTCACTCTAGTATTTTTGCATGGTTCGTGGAGTGATAGCGCTCAATGGGTGCCGGTGATTGAGCGCCTGCGGGCCAATTATCACTGTTTTGCCTTAGATTTACTCGGGTTCGGGGAGTCGGAACAGCCGAATATCCACTACTCGATCGCCCTCCAGGTGGAGTGTTTACACGAATTTCTGGAAACCGTCAACCCCGGCCCTGTTTATTTGGTGGGGGACTCTCTTGGTGCTTGGGTGGCGGCGAGTTACGCCCTGAAATATCCCGAGGTTGTGCCAGGATTGGTATTACTAACTCCGGAAGGGGTCCAGGTGGAAGGGTTGAAAAACCGCTGGTTTAAGACTCGCCTTTGGATTCAGGCATTGCCTTTGATTCGTAAGTTACAATCGGTTCTCTTTCCCCTTGCCCGAATTTTGCGTTTGCACCAAGTGATGCATCAAGCGTTGTTAAATGCCGATCGCTTACAAAAATTTGGGGTAGCTTGTCAGATTTTGTTCCAACGTCGCCAGAGTGAAATTGCAGGGGAATTGTTGCAGGACCGCTTGAGTTGGCTGAAAATTCCGGCTTTGATTTTGATTGGCGATCGCGATACTCCTACGGCAGTTGCCTTAGCGGAAACCTACCATCGGGCGATCGCTGATGCGGTTTTACGCCGCATTCCTGAGGGTAAGTCTAATTTACCGGAGGAACTCCCGGATCTGGTCGCCCAACAGATTCGAGATTTTATTGCTAATAGAGAGGCGGAAACCGAGACTGGGGTGGAATGACCCGAACTTTAGCCCGATCGCTGTTGTTTGATAGAGCAAATGCCGGAAAAAATGAGATCCGGCATGGCGATCGCCTGTTTTGCCATGTCCGGATCACGCTTTTGGAGACACTTCAGAAGGATTTCCCCCCCTCCGCCAGTGATGACCACAGTGGAGGTGGGAAAGCGTTCTTTCCAGTCGCTGATAAAGTCTCGTACCCCAGACGCAATCCCATAGACGACCCCAGATGCGATCGCCTCAGCAGTAGTTAAGGCCCAGCGTGGGGGTAAGGTCTCGGGAAATGTGACCGCAGGTAATGCGGCGGTGTTTTCCGTTAACGATTGGAGTTGTAACCCAAACCCGGGGAGAATGGCCCCTCCGACTAATCGGCCCTCGGGATCCCCCCCAGTTAAGGTGAGGGCGGTTCCAGCATCCACGACCAAAACCGGCCAACCCCATTGGCTGGCTGCCCCCACTAAGGCCAAGGCGCGATCAATTCCCAAGGTGGAATAAACTCCCAACAGGGGCAAATCCTCTAAAGTAATCCGGTTTAATCTCGGGTAAGACTGCCAAAGCGCTGACTGTTGCGGAACGACTGAGGCAATCCACAGGGGCGGGGTCGGGGCGATCGCCTCACGACCTAGGGGACTGGGATACTCCAGACCCTCATCCCACAACTCACCCCGATTCCAGGCACTGATCAGCTTTTCTGCGGCAGAGGCGTCGAAATGAGGGGTATGCCAGACCTGTTTGCAAATCTCTCTCTCAAACCAGGCCCAGTGGAGTCTCGAATTGCCGATGCTTAAGGCCAGCCAATGGCCCTGCTTTTCCAATTCGGTTGTAGTGTTACTCATGTTAGGGTGGCCCTACATTCCCCGGCCTTTGATGTCCACTTACAGCCGCTTATAATCTGATAAACATGAATCGATGGAATCTGTTGGAATTTTTTGAGTTATTATAGCAAATTTTTTTAATTTATTTCTGCAACAATTATCAAATAACCTTAAATTTTTATAAAAATTTGTTAAGATATCAGAATAGCTGCATCTGCTTCATGGATTTATGTTGGCCCCTCGGATAAAAAATTATGTATATAAAAGAACAAGCCCCCTACTGTAAATGGCCGAAGCCTGATTTATCACGCTCGCAAGCCAGTCGGTCTATCCACGAGGCGACGGACACTTACAAAGAAAGCATGGAGATACAAAATTTATCGGCCCGAGAACTCCAAAGGGAAGTTGCGCGATCGCGATTGCTCAACGAGATTAATAATCAGGTTCGTAGTACCCTGGATTTAGATGAAGTGCTCCAATCCGCCTGTAATTTGTTAGGGGAAACGTTCAACTGTAGTCGCGTCAGCATTTTAGTGAACGAATCGGAAGCGGGGGACTGGTTAATCACCCGAGGAGAGTATAAAACCGATGATTACACCAGTCAACTGGGGACCCGAGTGCCCTTGGCGGATAATCCCCACTTACATCAGTTGATGTCCCAAGCTGAACCCCTAGCCGTGACACGGTTTTTAGAGTTTCCCGGTTTGGGGGAAGAAACCATACAACTGGTGCAAACACTTGGAATTAAGTCCATGCTGGCGATCGCCACCTCCTACCAAGGGAAAGTGAATGGCATTATCGGACTCCATCAGTGCGATCGCGAACGGGAGTGGTCTTTATGGGAACAGGACCTTTTAGAAGGGGTTGCCTCTCAACTGGCGATCGCCATTAATCAAGCTCAATTGTACAGTGCCACCCGGGCTGCCGCACAACGGGAATCTTTACTGCGCCTGATTACCAACCAAATTCGCAGTACCTTGGACCTGAATACGGTTTTAAAAACCGCAGTTCGGGGAGTCCGAGAACTGTTGAATACCGATCGGGTGATGATTTACCGATTCCTTGAAAACTGGGCGGGGGAAGTCGTTGTTGAAGACCTTAATGTGCCTTGGCCCCCAATTTTGGGGGGAATTGTGGCGGATAATTGTTTTAAAACTGATCATGCTGAACTTTATAAACAAGGGCGAGTTCGGGCGATCGATGATATTCATAAAGCGGGATTAAATACCTGTCATGTGGACTTTTTGGCCCGATTGCAAGTCAAGGCTAATTTAATCGTTCCCATTGCTATGCCCCATCATCTCTGGGGGTTGTTGATTGCCCATGAATGTCATTCTACCCGCCATTGGACCCAAGGAGAAATCGACCTCCTAGAACAATTAGGTCATCAAATGGCAATTGCCATCTCACAAGCGGAATTATACCAAAAAGTTCAGGATTCAGCGGCGCAATATCAAGCGCAAGCGGAACAACTAGAAATTACCTTACAAGAACTGAAATCCACCCAACAACAACTGATTCAAAGTGAAAAGTTGTCGAGTTTGGGACAGTTGGTAGCTGGCGTTGCCCATGAAATTAACAATGCCAATAATTTTGTTCATGCCAATTTATTTTATGTTCAGGAATATGTAGAAGCTTTGAAAAAAGCAATTGATATTTACGAAGCTGCCGCATCAGAAATTCCTCCAGAAATTGAGGAGTTGAATGAAGAGGTGGATTTGGACTATATTCGGTCTGATTCCCCGAACCTGATTGGTTCCATGCAGCAAGGAAGCGATCGCATTCGCAAAATTGTCCAAAACTTGCGAAACTTTTCCCGGTTAGATGAAGCAGGGGCTAAACCTGTGAATCTCAGTGAAGGGCTGGAAAGCAGTTTATCGATGTTGCAACACCGCTTTTCCCCGGAATTGACAATTCACAAACATTATCATGCTCAAGCCCGAGTAGAATGTCATCCCGCCCAGATTAATCAAGTGTTTTTTAACTTGATTGACAACGCTTTAGATGCGATCGCCTCCAATTCTGATACTGAAGGGGAACTGACCCTATCGATTTGTGAACCTTATCCCAATTGGGTAAGCATTTCCATCAAAGATAATGGTCCGGGAATTTCTCCCGAGATTCAAGACCAAATTTTTAATCCCTTTTTTACCACAAAACCTGTGGGGAAAGGCACAGGTTTAGGTCTATCTCTGTGTTATCAAATTATCGTCAAAGGTCATAACGGCAAGATTCGCTGCATCAGCGAAGGGCAAGGGACAGAGTTTATTATAGAACTCCCCCTGAAAATGGGCGAAGAGAAATAAAACTATTCCTCACCTCCATCCTGCAAGCCCTCAATCGTCCTAGAGCAAGCCTACCATTGCTGTTGCTCTAGGACATTAATCCTTAATGATAACACAGAGATTCCCGGGAGGGAATCGTTGATTGGTAAGGCTTATGATTACCATATATTTTTTCATGAAAACTAATGGTTAAAATATGTAACACTATTAAAGAGCAAGTAAACCCTAACATCGACAAGAAAAGGAGGCAACTCAATGGTAGCCGTCACCGACAGAGTACAACCGAGACTGACGATCGCAACGGGGGAAATCGCCACCGAAACCACAGCAATTCGCTGTTTGGATTGGGACCGCGATCGCTTTGATATTGAATTTGGCCTGCAAAACGGGACCACTTATAATTCCTTTCTGATTCGGGGGAGTCAGACTGCCTTGGTGGATACCTCCCATGCCAAATTCCGCGAATCCTATTTGCAGACCCTGCGCCAGGAAATCGACCCGACGCAAATCGATTATCTGATCATCAGTCATACCGAACCAGATCATAGCGGATTAGTTAAAGATGTTTTAGCACTCGCCCCCGATATTACGATTGTTGGGGCCAAAGTTGCCATTCAGTTTTTAGAAAACTTAGTTCATCAACCCTTTAAACGTTTAATTGTCAAAAATGGGGATACCCTAGATTTAGGGAACGGTCACGTCCTAGAATTTGTAAATGCCCCGAATTTGCACTGGCCGGATACCATCTTTACCTACGACGCTAAAACGCAGATTTTATTTACCTGCGATGCGTTTGGAATGCACTATTGTTCCGATAAAACCTTCGATGAAAACTTAAGTGAAATTGAAGCGGATTATCACTTTTATTATGAATGTTTGATGGCCCCGAATGCGCGATCAGTCTTAAGTGCGATGAAGCGGATGCCCGAAGTCGAAAAAATTAGCACGATCGCCACCGGCCACGGACCGTTACTGCGGTACAATGTGGGAGAACTCACCGGACGATACAAACAGTGGAGTCAGGAACAAGCCAAGGCGGAAACCACCGTTGCCGTGTTTTATTTTTCCGATTACGGTTATAGCGATCGCCTCTCCCAAGCCGTGGCCCACGGGATTACCAAAACCGGCGTTAACGTGGAAATGATGGATTTGCGATCGGCAGAACCCCAGGAAGTGCGAGAACTGGTGAGTAGCGCCTCGGGAATCGCCCTCGGTGCACCGCCATTAACAGGACCCGGTGCAGAAAATGCAGAAGCGGCGATCGGAACCATTTTAGTGGCCGCCAATAACAAACAGGCGATCGGACTCTTTGAATCCGGTGGAGGTAACGACCAATCCATCTATCCCCTGGCGGTTAAATTCAAAGAACTCGGCCTCAAACAGGCATTTCCTAATATTATCGTCAAGGAAAACCCCACAGAAGCGACCTATCAACTGTGCGATGAAGCCGGAACTGACATGGGACAATTACTGACCCTGAAACAGGCTATCAAACAGATGAAATCCCTCGATAGCGAACTCGATAAAGCCTTGGGACGGATTAGCGGCGGATTGTATATCATCACCGCCCAGAAAGGGGATGTGAGTAGCGCGATGTTAGCCTCCTGGGTCACGCAAGCCAGTTTTGAACCCCTGGGAATTACTATTGCCGTTGCCAAAGACCGGGCGATCGAAGCCCTGATGCACGTTGGCGATACTTTCGTACTCAATGTCCTCGATGAAGACAACTATCAAGGACTGATGCGACACTTCCTCAAACGCTTCCCGCCAGGGGCCGATCGCTTTGCTGGAATCAAAACCCAAAGTGCAAATAACGGCAGTCCGATTCTGAGTGAAGCCCTTGCCTATCTGGAATGTCAGGTCATCAGTCGCATGGAATGTCCCGATCACTGGATCGTGTATAGCCAAGTAGACAATGGTCGAGTTTCCAATCCCGATGCCTTACCAGCGATCCACCATCGCAAAGTTGGCAATCATTATTAGACTTCATTAGACCTCTTGCAAAATTGCGGATTGATCCCCCCAACCCCCCTTAATAAGGGGGGCTTACGAGATTTATGTAAGAGGTCTATTAAACTCATGCCATTGCTCATTTTCCCCTCGGGGAGTGGGAAAATGAGCAAGGAAAACAAATTGATTCCTCATATCTGCACAAGGGTTAGATAATGAGAAATGACTGTAATTGTTTTAAGTAAACTGTCTTAGCGCATTCCTCACTCATGATAGAAACAACGACTAAACAACGTGATGTTCAGGTGGTTTTGATTGCTGAAGAGACCCGAGTTATGCGATCGCGCACTTGGGACCGCTTGAAATTTGAAGTGGAATATTCCCTTGCCAAAGGAACCACCGCCAACTCGTTTTTAATTCAAGGGGATAAAATTGCCCTGATTGACCCACCTGGGGAATCTTTTACTAAAAATTATTTAGAGTCGCTACAGGCACGAATTGACCTTTCCCAGATTGATTATGTCATCCTGGGCCATTTTAATGCTAATCGCGGGGAGACGATTAAAACCCTGTGGAGTCTGGCACCACAACTGCAATTTGTTTGTACTAATCCTGGGGCGATCGCCTTACGCCAATTCCTGGAAACCGAAGACTTAAACATTTTAGTAGTCCGAGGGGAAGATACTTTAGATTTAGGTCAAGGACATCAATTACAATTCATTGCTACTCCAACGCCTAAATGGCCCGATGAACTGTTAACCTACGACCCCAAAACTAAAATTCTGTTTACGGATAAATTATTTGGGGCTCATGTTTGTGGAGACCAAATTTTTGATGAAGGGTGGGCAATTTATAGTGAAGACCGCCGGTTTTATTATGACTGCTTACACGCACCCCAGGCCAAACAAGTGCTGTCTGGGTTGGATAAAATAGCTGAATTACCCGAGGTAAAATTGTATGCGACGGGTCATGGGCCGTTAGTTTTATATGGCAAGAAAGAACTGACGGACTTGTATCGGTCTTGGAGTAATATGCAGAAGTCTCAGGATTTGACTGTGGCTTTAGTTTATGCTTCAGCGTATGGGAATACCGCCATCGTAGGACAGGCGATCGCCAAAGGGTTGACGAAAGCGGGAATAGCCGTGGAATTCCTGAATTGTGAACAAGCTGAACCCTCGGAAATTCAGGCGGCTGTGGAAAAATGCGATGGATTTATTATCGGGTCTCCTACCCTGGGAGGTCATGCACCGACCCAAATTCAAACCGCTTTAGGGATTATTTTGAAAACTGCTTCTACCAGTAAATTAGCTGGAGTCTTTGGGTCATTTGGGTGGAGTGGAGAAGCGATCGACCTGTTAGAAAGTAAATTAACCGATGCTGGATATCAGTTTGGCTTTGACCCGATTCGGGTGAAGTTTAAACCCACGGATGTGACCTTACAAGCTTGCGAAGAAGCCGCCATTGATTTCGCTCAAAATTTGAAGCGATCGCAGAAACGACGGACTGCAAAATCTTCCTTGACCACAGGTGCAGGCAGCGATCGTACCGCCCAAGCCGTCGGGCGAATTGTCGGGTCTTTATGCGTTGTTTCCGCCAAACGAGGGGATGTAATTAGCGGGATGTTAGCCTCTTGGGTTTCCCAAGGTTCATTTAATCCCCCCGGTTTAACGGTGGCCGTTGCTAAAGACCGCGCCTTGGAATCTTTAACCCATACCGGGGATAAATTTGTGCTCAATATTTTAGCCGAAGGGAAACAATTACGCAAGCATTTCATGAAGCGATTTGCTCCTGGGGAAGACCGATTTGCGGGGTTAGAAACGGAAGAAGCCGCGAACGGTTGTCCCATTTTAAAAGATGGGCTTGCTTATCTGGAATGTGTGGTGCAAAACCGCATGGAATGTGGCGATCATTGGGTCGTTTATGCCACGGTGGAAAATGGAAAAGTCTTGGATACTGAAGGGGTGACAGCGGTTCATTATCGCAAAACCGGCAGTCATTATTAAACTCCTCTCTCAGATACCGGGGAGGGCGTTCGGGACCCCACCTGTGACCCTAGCAACTGCGCTAGGTGCGCAGAATGGATCCCTCTTTCTCCCTCTTCTGGTAGATTTTTATCTCGGAGTTGGATCGGGTCCGACTTTTGATATAAAATCCTATCGTAATGTGGCGATCGCCTACCGGCGAACTTAACCCTAAGCTGACCCACAGAGGCATCACCCCAGACACCGGAATTAGGTTGCTGGTGAGGTGCTGTTGACGCCTGCCGACAGAAAGCGCGCGATCGCGCAACCCAATTAAGAACACTTCGAGAGAGGATAAAACCATGACTTACGAACTGCCCCCTTTGCCGTTTGACTACACCGCCCTTGAACCCCATGTGTCCAAGAGCACCCTGGAGTTCCATCACGACAAACACCATGCCGCCTACGTCAACAACTACAACAACATGGTGAAAGGCACCGACATGGAAAGCAAATCCATTGAAGAGGTGATCAAAGCCACCTACAATGATGCCTCCAAAGCCGGAATCTTCAATAATGCCGCCCAAGCATGGAACCACACCTTCTACTGGAACTGCATCAAACCCAGTGGCGGGGGTCAACCCAGTGGAGAACTCGCTGACAAGATTGCCGCTGACTTTGGCAGTTTTGATAAATTCAAAGAAGAATTCAAAGCTGCTGCTGCTACCCAGTTTGGTAGCGGTTGGGCTTGGTTAGTGTTGGATAAAGGCACCCTGAAAGTGACGAAAACCAGCAATGCCGAAAATCCCTTGGCAATGGGCATAACTCCCCTATTGACCATTGATGTTTGGGAACACGCCTATTACCTGGACTACCAAAACAAGCGTCCTGATTACATTGACACCTTCATCAGCAGCTTAATCAACTGGGATTTTGTTGCTGAACAAATGAAAAAGGCTTAATCCCCGGTTAAATCAGAGTAAGTTTGACTTACTCAGTAAGGGCGATCGCCCTTGCTAAACGGTTCATCCTAAACAGTCACGAGGCGATCGTGACTGTTTTTTGTCGTGGATTTGTCCATTCCGTGGCATCATAACCTCATCCTTGGCACAATATATCTACCCCTCCAAACCGTACCCGGGTTGAGCCCACCTCGAACACTCGCGATCGCCCGCCATTTTTCTAGGATTTTCAGCCCCTGGGTGTTCTCGGGGGGCAACGGATCCACCCGACCTCATTCTCTCCACCCCAAAGCGATCGAAGTCAGGGTCGGGCTATAGCCTGTATTTACTGATGAGATCCCTTATTTATACTCCATTAGGTCAGAATTATGACAACGACAAAGAAACCCCAGGAAACGACACCAGAAATTAACTTAAAAGATCAGCAATACTACTTCAACCGAGAATTAAGCTGGGTTGAATTTAATTACCGAGTGTTACAGGAAGCCTTTGACGCCCGAACTCCTTTGTTAGAACGGCTGAAATTTTTAGCTATTTTCAGTGCTAATTTAGATGAATATTTCATGGTGCGAATTGCTGGACTAAAACAGCAGGTGGAAGCCGGAGTTTCTTCCCGGACTCCCGATGGGCGGACTCCACAACAACAATTGGATGCAGTGGGCGATCGCCTCCATCCGATGGTTGCCGAACAACATCGACATTTTGAAAAACTCCTGCGCCCCCAACTGATTGCCTACGGTATTCAGATCCTCGATTATATGGATCTCAACCAAGAACAGCGGACCTACCTGCAACAGTATTTTGAACAAGAAATTTTCCCCGTTCTGACCCCCTTAGCCGTCGATCCGGGTCATCCCTTTCCCTACATTTCTAACCGCAGTTTGAATCTAGCGGTTGTCATCAAAGATCCTGAAACCGATGAAGAATTTTTTGCTCGGGTGAAAGTACCAAAAGTGTTACCGCGATTTGTGCCGATTCCAGAAGCACCCCGAGACTCCAATAACAATCCTGGGGAAGGGAACGGAAAAACCTGGACATTTACCCCGTTAGAACAAGTCATTGCCCATAATTTAGAGTTTTTATTTCCGGGGATGAATATTTTAGAATATCATCCATTTCGCGTGACTCGTAACGCCGATATTGCCCTAGAAGAAGATGAAGCTGATGATTTACTCTTGGCGATCGAACAAGAAATTCGGAAACGACGAGTCGGCGGTTCCGTAGTGCGAATGGAAGTGCAATCCGATATCCCTTCAGCCGTGCGTGAAATGCTGCGCGAGGAGTTGGGTTTAGTTCATCGTGAAGTGTATGAAGTAGAGGGATTGCTGGGGTTAGTAGACTTAATGGGGTTAATGGATTTACCCCTTCCCGAACTTAAATATCCGGTCTGGAATCCCGTGACTCCCGCCTCCTTCCGTCGCCTCGGAGACCTACCTTCAGAACCGAATCTGGAGGATATGGAAGAGACAGCAGATCTCTTTGCCTTGATCCGATCGCGGGATTTGCTCATCCATCATCCCTATCACTCTTTTAGTGCCACCGTCCAGCGATTTATTACCCAAGCAGCTTATGATCCAGCCGTATTAGCCATTAAAATGACCCTCTACCGCACCTCGGGAGATTCGCCGATTGTGAATGCCTTAATTGCAGCGGCAGAAAATGGTAAACAGGTGGCGGTATTGGTGGAACTAAAAGCGCGTTTTGACGAAGAAAATAATATTTCTTGGGCGAGGAAATTAGAAAAAGTAGGCGTTCATGTCGTCTATGGGTTAGTCGGACTCAAAACCCATACAAAAGTAGGAATGGTGGTGCGTCGGGAAGCCGATGGCATCCGCCGCTATGCTCATATTGGCACCGGGAATTATAATCCCAAGACGGCGCGACTTTATACGGATTTGGGGTTGATTACCTGCCGGGAAGATGTGGGGGCAGATTTAACGGATTTGTTTAATTATTTGACCGGGTATTCCCGCCAGCGGTCCTATCGTAGTTTGTTAGTTGCGCCGGTGAATATGCGGGAACGGATGACCGCCTTGGTGCAGCGGGAGATTGACAATGCCAAACAGGGAAAACCCGGGCGAATTGTGTTAAAAATGAATGCCTTGGTAGACCCGAAAATGATTATCAAGCTTTATGAAGCTTCCAGGGCGGGGGTCCAAATTGATTTAATTGTGCGGGGGATTTGCTGTTTACGTCCGGGGGTGCCGAATGTGAGTGAAAATATCCGGGTGTTGAGTATTGTGGGACGGTTTTTAGAGCATTCCCGAATTTTTTATTTCTATAATGATGGAGCAGAAGAGGTGTACATTGGGAGTGCAGATTGGATGCCTCGGAACCTGAATCGGCGGGTGGAAGCAACAACGCCAGTGCATGACCCAGATTTGGCAAAAGACCTCCAAGAAATTCTGGGGATTATGTTAGCAGATAATCGGCAAGCCTGGGAGTTACAGCCGGATGGGAGTTATGTGCAACGGCGGGGAAAGAATGAGGCGATCGCCCAAAGTTCTCAGAATATTTTGATGGAAATGGCCCTGCAACAAGGGTGAAGGAATGGGGGTAGGGGCGCAGTTTTTGCGCCCCTGAACTGCTGCGATTAGACCCAATTTGGGACTCAACCGGGTTTAGGTGATCGGACGATCGCTAAAGGTACGGTTGAATTCATCCAGCAAATCATCCAGTTCTTCGATCGCCTGATTCACATCAATTCTGAGGGTTCCTAAGTTGGGTTGTTCCAAAAGACGCACGAGGGTTTCTCGTTTGTCTGCGATCGCACTCACCCGTTCTCTGAGTTTCTGTTCGTCCATTCTGCCTTACCTTTGTTTTCGCTAATATAACTCTAAACAGCTTTGTTGATGCCGATCCGTTTGAGATGCAGCAGCTTTGCATATTATAAAATCAGCCATTTGTCAAGTTTTTATAGACCTGCCGAGGACGGGCTGCAAGAGAGGGCAGATCCACTGTTTTTTTATCTCATTTGTAGCAATGAGCAACCCATTCCAGGGAAAACCCGGGTAACAGCCGGACTGATTAAAGACCCTAATCCCATCGCTTCCAGAAGCGATCGCAGTTTTGCCCGGTTTATGCCCGAACTCAGACAAGTCCGGGACTCTTGAACCCGACCCATTTTAACAAAGATTCATCCAGGGTAACCACCCTCGGTCTGAAAACAACCCGCGCGATCGTTGTAGTGCGATCGCGAACAGGGGACAATAGAACTTTCCATTCCTGTGCGATCGTTCATTCACTCACTATCATGTTAGCTAAACTTTCTTTGGGAAACCTGGGTTTATCCCTCGGTGGTCTGATTACCCTAATTGGCTTCTACGCTTACTTTAACGACTACGCCACCTTAAATCTGGCAGGATTCTTTTATGGCATTCCCTTGTTACTCGGGGGATTGGCCCTGAAAGCCGCAGAACTGAAGCCGGTCCCCTTCACTCACCCCACCTCAGACGATATCTTAAAATTGCGAGAAAAACAGGCCACTCAAATTCAAAATCAAATTCGCAAAGATGTCACTCGCTATCGCTATGGTCAAGATGCTCATTTGGATGATTCCCTAGAACGGTTTGGTCTGAATCCTTCCGATGAAGCCCGACCCGTTCTTGTGGGGCTTCGAGAAGAGAATGTAGAGGGGTGCTATGCTTTAATTTTAGAATTTGATTCCCCACAATTCCCCTTGGAAATTTGGCAGCAAAAGCAAGAAAAAATTGAAAAGTTTTTTGGCCCCGGGATTTCCGTTCAATTCAAGAATACAGAAAAAAATCGCATTGATGTATCTCTAATTGCTCAGAGTTGAGCCGGGATTGAATAACTGATCTCAATCTAACAAAAAGACGGGAAATTCCCCGTCTTTTTTACCTCAAAATAAGCGTTTAAAATTTTATAGGGTTTCTCAAGAAATTGAGATCCAGTTTTCGGGTCAAAGACACCCTTTTACACAGGAATTTAGGGGGATGGGTCGGAACTCATCCGCTCAAAAATGGCTATATCCAGTCTGATAACCCTGAGTGATCTGATTTATTTTTCGAGTCGAACTACATACCATTGAAAATATTGTCCCGGTCCTAAATCAAATTCACAGCTTGTGTCTAAAAGATATTGAGCTTGGGCATCAATCGTAGAAAATTTTTGCAAATCCCGAGGCAAATTATCCTGGCGATCGCCTAAAATTACTTTGAGTTTAGAGAGTAATTCATCAGCGGTTAGTAATTGTTCGGGTTGATTGTATTCGAGGACGACAAAATGAGTTTCGTCTTGATACATTAAGGAGTTAGGCATCGTTTAATTGAGATGATGGGTGTTGATAATTTTAAGCCGGTTGAGCGATTCCGAGTCAGGATACAACGTTAAAGGGTGACAAGGTTCAGGAACAGTCAGTTCCTCCAGGGACCGTCTGAAATAGCTTGTCCTTGGGGGAGTAAGCTACCCTGGTAACGCCCGATTCTAACGCACCCTGCCCCAAGAGATAGCGATCGCCAGCCCAGAGGTGGGATAAGCAATGGCCCGCTTCATTCATTGAAAAGGATGAATCCCCAAGGGATCTGCACCCACTGCTGCAATATTAAGCTTTAACAAAGAATCCGGCTAGGCTGGCTTAAAACTTTTATAATTTCGCTAAAATTATAAAACAATTGTATCAGGGTTTGATCAGACCTTTTGCCATTTTAACCCAATAAAATGCAGAATACCGCTCACCGGATTTGACCCTTTGCGCCGGATTTAAAACAACAAAAACAGGTCAGATTGAGGGAAAGCCGTTCAATCAATAGCAACTCAAAGATAAGGGAACCCGAGATAGAAATGGAGCGCGAGACAATGGAAAAGGGGGATAAATGCAGCACCAAGTTTTAGGATTGTTCACAAACCGAGCGATCGCCAATCTGTCGGGGGGAGGATTACTCTCATTTATCCTAGACGGACATTGCTACTCGGGGAAGCCCGGACTAGTGGGGCTTCATGTTAGTTCTGATGCCCTGATTGCCCTTTCCTATTTTGCCATTTTCCTAACCCTGTTATATATTATCCGCCAGCGAAAAGACCTGCGATTGAGTGGAATTTTGGTTGTATTGGGGGCATTACTCCTCTCCTCTGGAACCAGTCATGTGATGGAAATCTGGACACTCTGGCATCCAGACTATGGGTTATCCGAGGGAATCCAAGCGATCGCAGCCGGAGTCTCCCTCACCGCAGGGATTTTACTCGTTACCCATATTCCCAAAGCCTTAGCATTCCCCTCCCCTGAGCAGTTAGAACGAGCTAACGAGCAACTACAGATAGAAATCAGCAAAGGGCAGCAGGTGGAAACCGCATTGCGGGAAAACGAAGCCCTGTTGAGAACCATCATGGAGCGATCGCCCCAGGGAATGGCCCTCGTGACTGCATCGGGACAAATCACCCAACCCAATCGGGCACTGCAACAGATGTTCGGATATAGCGCCGAGGAACTGAGTGCCATGAGTGTCAGGGATTTGATCGGGGAGTCCCAACCGATACCAGCGGAGGAGAACATCGCGATCGCGCCGGAAAAATCCGCCAACCGTGGGGAGGTACAAGCACAGAATTACCGCCGTAAAGATGGAGAAATTCGGACCGCTCAGGTGCTAATTTCCGAGATTGCCCCAGGGGAGGAGAAACCGAGCTTAACCCTCTTGATCATCGAAGAGATGAGCGATCGCCAACAGCAGGAAATCGCCCTGCGATCGCTCAATTGGGAACTGGAACAGCGAGTGGCAGAACGAACCCAACAATGGCAAACCGGCAACCAGGAATTACAAGGAGAAATTAACAAACGCCAACAAATAGAAGTCGCGCTGCGCCAGAGCACATCCCACTTACAAACCTTGGTGCAACAAGCGCCCGTGATTCTCTATGCCACCGATCGCAATGGCATCATTACCCTATTGGAAGGAAAAAACCTGCCCTGCCTAGGGTTGAAACCAGAAACCGCAATAGGGGCATCCCTGTTCGAGTGGTACGCCGATGAACCCAGTATCCTCAACCAGATCCAGCAGGTGTTTAACGGGAAAGAACAAAACTGGATCGGCAACTGGAATGGATTAATTTATGAGCATAACTTGACCCCAATTTGGGATGAAAGCGGCGCCGTGAGCGGCGTGATAGGAGTCGCCACGGACCGCACGGAACAAGTGCGATCGCAAGAAGCCCTTCGCCAAAGTGAAGAACTCTATCGCACCCTGACCCGTAACTTTCCCCAAGGATTCGTCTTCCTCCTCGACCCCCATCAAAAATTTTTACTCGCAGAAGGGTCAGGTTTAGAGACAGCCGGTCTTTCTCAAGCAGTCGTAGAAAGCAAAACCCTCAGTCAAGTTTTTTCATCAGAAGCCCTAACCCTCTTAGAACAAAGTATTCAGAAACTGGAGGGAAACGCACCCTCAGTCATTCAGGAAATGCCCTGGAATGGGCGGTGGTACCGCACCCACAGCGTACCCCTGCGTACCGAAACCAGCTCAATCGATTCCGTCATGGTCGTGGCACAGGATATCACCGATCGCAAAAACGCCGAACAGGAGCGCGATCGGTTCTTCACCCTCTCCCTCGATATGCTCTGTATCGCCGGATTCGATGGGTATTTTAAACTCCTCAACCCCGCCTGGGGGAAAATCCTCGGTTACACCGAGGAAGAACTACTTTCCCAGCCCTTTATCGAATTTGTCCATCCCGACGATCGCGCCGCTACCCTCGCCGAAACCGCGAAACTGAGCGACTTCAACTTAGACACCCTCGGCTTTGAAAATCGCTATCGCTGTCAAGATGGCTCCTATCGTTGGCTGCGCTGGAACACCACCCCCTTTCGGGAACAAGGATTACTCTACTGTGTCGCCCATGACATCACTCAACGTAAGCAAGCCGAAGAAGCCCTCGCCGAAAGCGCCGCTCACCTTCAGATCGTCTTTGAAGGCGCAGGAATTGGCATCGCCCTCGGGACTTTGGAAGAAGGACGAATTTTAAAGAGCAATCCCGCCTTTGAGCAAATGCTGGGCTACTCCGCAGAGGAACTCTCAACCCTCACTTTTGCTGACTTCACCCCTCTTGAAGATTTACAGAAAGAACTCCCCCTCTTTCAGGCACTAGTCGCCGGAGAGCGCCCCAGCTACGAAATTCAGAAGCGCTACATTTGCAAGGATGGATCTCAAATCTGGGTAGATGTAACCGTTTCCATCATTCGAGATGCCAATGGCAATCCTAAATTTGCCGTCGGCATGATTCAGGATATTACCGAACGGTTTGAAGCCGTAGAAGCCCTGGGTCAAAGCCAGGAAAAATATCGCTCGGTGGTGGATAACATTAAAGAGGTCATTTTCCAGACCGATCGCCAGGGTTGCTTCACCTTTCTCAACCCTGCTTGGGAGGAAATTACCGGATTTAATCTTGACCAGAGCATCGGTACTGCCTGGTTGAATTACATTTATAAACCTGACGTCGCGCGATTTTCCCCTGCTTTAGAAGCACTCCTTTCTGGGAAACAGCAGAACTTTGAAGATTCCATGCGATACCGCACCAAAGATGGTAGCTATCGTTGGATTGAGGTGTTTGCCCGAGGAAGTCGCAATCAAGCCGGAGAATTGACCGGGATTAGTGGCACTCTCAATGATATTACCTTCCGGAAACAGGCCGAGTGGGAAAAGACCCAATTAATTGCCTCCCTGAAAGAGAGTGAGGCAGCGATTCGGGCGCTCTATTCCGTGACTGCCGATCGCACTCTGGATTTTGATACCAGGCTATCGCGAATGTTAGAGATGGGATGTCGGCGGTTTGGCTTAGAAATAGGGATGGTAGGCCGTTTGGACAGCCCCAGAGAGAGTCAAGATGGGATAGATCGTGCCGCTACCCTTGAGGCGATCGCCCTGCAATTACCCCCGAAGGCTTTAATTCCCTTAACCCAAGGAGATGCCTTTAAATTAGAACTCACCTATTGTTCCGTTGCCATCCAAGAACCCGAACCCGTCTGCATCCCCTCAGCCCGGGAATCCCCTTGGCGCGACCATCCCGCCTATAAAACACGCGGATTAGAAGCCTATCTCGGAGTCCGACTGATAGTCTCCGGCGAAGTTTATGGTTGTCTGAGCTTTTCCTCACCCCAAGCCCGGACTCAACCCTTTAAATCCGTGGATGAAAATCTCTTGAAACTGATGGCGCAGTGGATCGGGGGCGAAATCGAGCGGAATCAGGCTCAAATCGCCTTGCAACGGCAACTGCATCGCAGTCTGCTCCTAGGCCAAATCACGCGGGAAATTCGCCAAAGTTTAGACAGTCAGAAGATTTTTCAGACCACCGCGACCCAAATTGGTCAAGCATTTGGGGTGAATCGCTGTCTAATTCATAGTTACATCCCCACGGACCCCCCGCGAATGCCCTTAGTTGCGGAGTATTTAGAACCGGGAGTGCCATCCATGATCAACTTGGAGGTGCCGGTAGCGGGAAATCCTCATGCGGAGCACCTGGTGGCTTTCGATACTGTTCTAGCTTCCCATGATGTCTATAAAGAACCCCTACTCAAAGGGGCTGAGGCGATGTGTCGGCAGATTGGAGTCAAGTCCATGTTAGCGGTGCGCACCTCCTATCAAGGCATCCCCAATGGGGTGATTGGGATACATCAGTGCGATCGCTTCCGACGCTGGACTCGCGAGGAAATTGAATTGTGTGAAGCCGTTGCCGAACAGGTGGGGATTGCCCTCGCTCAAGCGCGCCTGCTGGAACAGGAAACCCTCGCCCGTGAGGAAATCGCCCTCAAAAGCCAAGCCGCTTTGCAAGCCCGGGAAGCGGCGGAAGCGGCTAACCGCGCCAAGAGTGAATTCCTCGCCACCATGAGCCACGAAATCCGCACGCCCATGAATGCGGTGATTGGGATGACGGGGTTGCTGTTGGATACGCCTTTGAATCCGGATCAGCGGGAGTTTGTAGAAACAATTCGCACCAGTGGCGATGGCTTGCTGACCATTATTAATGACATTCTGGATTTCTCTAAGATTGAGTCGGGGAAAATGGACTTAGAGGAAAATCCATTTAATCTGCGCACCTGCATTGAGGAATGTCTGGACTTGGTAGCGTCTAAAGCTGCGGAAAAACAGTTAGAACTCGCTTATTTATTGGATTCCCAAACCCCAGAGGGAATCATCGGCGATGTCACCCGCTTGCGCCAAATCTTAGTGAATCTCTTGAGTAATGCGGTGAAATTCACCCACGAGGGGGAAACGATTGTCTCGGTGAGTGCAACCCGGGTACAGGATGCTCAGTTGGGGAACCCCAAAGAAAGTGCAACTCAGGGGGGAATTTATCAACTTCACTTCTCGGTGAAAGATACGGGGGTCGGGATTCCCCCCGATCGCATGGATCGCCTGTTTAAGTCGTTTTCTCAGGTGGATTCTTCCACCACCCGCAAATATGGGGGAACCGGGTTGGGTTTGGCGATCGCCAAGCGCCTGAGCGAACTCATGGGGGGTACGATGTGGGTGGAGAGTGAACTGGGGGTGGGTTCCACGTTCCATTTCACCATTCAGGCAGCAGCGACTTCGGATTTAGCATCAGTAACTCCCGAAGAGGAAGTGCCTCAACTCACCGGTAAGCATCTGCTGATTGTGGATGATAATGCCACCAATCGCCTGATTCTGACCCGTCAAGCCGAATCCTGGGGAATGATTCCCCATGCAGCGGTTTCGGGTCCCGAAGGGTTGGCGCAGTTGCAGGATTCAGCGATTCGGTTTGACCTGGCTATTTTGGATATGCAGATGCCAGACATGGATGGATTAGCCCTGGCAGAGGCAATTCGTCAACTCCCCGAGGGCGATCGCTTACCCTTGATTATGTTGACGTCTCTGGGTTGGCAACCCGTCTCTCGGGAAGCGGCGGGAATCGATTTTGCGGCGTTTTTGAGTAAGCCTATCAAACAATCCCAACTGTTTGATATCTTGATTGGGATTTTCTCCCGGCAATCCCACCGGAAGGATTCCCGGGTTCGTCGCACTCCCACTGTGCCCCCCCAGTCGAGTGCCCCAACACCCGATCGCCCCCTGAAGATTCTGTTAGCGGAAGATAATGTAGTGAATCAAAAGGTGGCGTTGCGGATTTTAGAGCGGATGGGATATCGTGCGGATCTGGCGAGTAACGGATTAGAGGCGATCGCCGCCCTGAATCGTCAAAGCTACGATGTCATCCTCATGGATGTGCAAATGCCTGAATTGGATGGTTTGGAAGCCACTCGGCGCATTTGTCAAGAATGGACCCAACGTCGGGATGTTTCCCCAACGGGACGCCCTTGGATTATCGCTATGACAGCGAATGCGATGCAAGGCGATCGGGAAATCTGTCTACAAGCAGGCATGGATGATTACATCAGCAAACCCATTCGCCTAGAAGCCCTCACCCAAGCACTAGCTGGATGTCACCTCTATTCTGAATCCTCCCCACCTCCCCCATCCCCCAATTCTCCCCCATCCCCCATGTCTAATCCTTCATTTCCTCACTCAATTCCTGAACCTCCCATTGATGCCCAAGCGTTGCAAAACTTACGAGAAATGGTGGGTGAAGATGAACCCGAAGCGTTTATTGAAGTGGTTGAGAGTTATTTAAATGACTTACCGGCTTTGTTAGAAACCCTGGAAACTTCTGTACAGCAACAAGATGTTCCTACCCTCCATCGATCGGCTCACACTTTAAAATCAACCAGTGCCACCCTCGGTGCAAAACCCTTAGCGCAATTGAGTAAACAACTCGAAAAGCTGGGACGAACTAGTTCAGAAGAGGGAACGCTCTTACCCCCAGAGGCATTGGCACTGGTGCGATCGATTTACTTGGAGTATGAACGCCTCAAGCCTGCTTTACAAGATGAGTTGAAGCGATGAAAAACAGGGGTTGAGAAATAAGCAAATGCTGAACCATCCCATCTTAGGACTAACGCCAGTCCAGGTTTCAAACTCTAAATGTAGCCCTGAGTTGGGACTGTTCCTCCTACATTGGTCTGATCCGTAAGTCCTGTATCTTAATTGAAGGCGATACCAAGGTCCTAGGCTAAAGGTAGGGGAAACCATTAGCATAACAATAGATGCCGATAAGGTGATCGAATTTCTGGCGGATAGAAAGCATGGATACGGTATTTTTTGGTGCGTCTAAATGTCCGGTTTGTGGAACTGAATATGTACAGGGGGAACAGACACTCTGCCCAACCTGTGGGTGGGATGTAACGTTGGATCCTCAGTTCATCTCTGGTGAGTTGCCTGAAGGGAATTCGCCTGGGGAAGGGACCAAACTATTTTGGGCGCGAAACGTCTGGGCACTGGTTCAGGAACGCGACTCAGCCGTTAAACAGTTAGAGTGGAAGTTAGCTGATATTGAAGGACAGTTATCAAAAGTTTGGGAACGCTTAGATCGGGCGGGGAAAGAACGAATCACTGCGCAGGAACAGCTTGAGCGCTTGTTATTTAAGAGTGAGGAAGTCCGCCAACAGCGCGATCGCCTAGAAGCGGAGATTAACCATGAGCGTCAAGAACGCCTAGCTGGGGACCAAGCGTTACAAACTCGACTGAATGAAGTGTTTTCTCAGTTACAGCAAGGGAATGGCGAGGCGATCGCCATTTCTCAACCCCTTCATCCCATTCAATCTAGCAGCAATCCCATGATAGAACCCCAGGATTTAAAAGAACTGTTGGCAAACCTTCATCAAGAAATCGCCCGGTTGCAACCGCCAAAAGAAGAGCAAATCTTTCAAGAAGTTCAAGATTTAAAACAACAATTAAATGATTCAAAAGTAGAAAAGCTTAAATTAATGAACCAGCTAGTTTTTGAACAAAAAAAAGCAGCGGTTTTACAAGAAAAAATAAAAGAATTAAATCTGGAAATAGAAGCCAGTAGCCGCCAGAATGGGGCGATTGAATTTGAATCAGATATGGTTAATTTGTTGATTTCTTCCCTGGCTGACCCCTCGGAAGCTGTCCAGCGATGGGCTTATGCGTTGCTGAAACGGAGTCATTTGCCTAAAGCGAAAATGGCTATAGAAGATTATCAACCCTATCGGTTTTTCCGGTGCTTGCAAGTCGTTGAACATCAAAAAGCGGTGCGAACTTTGGCGATTGACCCTGATGGAAACTTTTTAGTCAGCGGCAGTAATGATAAAACCGTTAAAATTTGGGAAATCAGTACGGGAAACCTGATTAAAACAGGAATTGGTCACACAGGGTCTGCGATCGCCCTGGCAATTTCTCCTAATGGCGAACTCTTCGCCAGTGGCAGTGGAGACAATACCATCAAACTTTGGGAACTCAAAACGGGCAAACTCCGCTTCACTCTGCGAGGACATACGGGATGGGTGAATGCTTTGGCATTTCATCCCAAAGGAAATATGCTGGTGAGTGGGGGTGCTGATAAAACAATTGCCTTATGGAATTTGGACACCCAGGAATTAATTGGAACATTTTATGGTCATACGAGTACCGTGCGTTCTATTTCAATTAATCCTCAAGGAAATACCCTAGTGAGTGGGGGAAATGATAATATGATTAAAATTAGAAACTTACTCACTGGAGAATTACTTCATACCCTCACGGGGCGTCCCGATCGGGTTCGCTACCTA
>CBFGOM010000039.1:0-35562 GCA_965650385.1 uncultured Oscillatoriaceae bacterium | reverse complement strand
TTCTCTGACTATTCTCTGACTTTTCTCTTACTATTCTCTAACTATTCTCTGACTTTTTTCTGCGCCGTATCCAAAGCGCCCATTACTGCTGTGGTGATGATTTTTGAGATTACGACGGACTTTAACTTAGTTCTTCCCTTGATGATTGGTTCAGTAGTGTCTTACCTCGTGGCGGAAATGGCTGAAAGTGGTTCTCTCTACGATAAGTTACTCAAACTTAATGGGATTGACCTCAAAGCTGATGCCACCCCGAATGCGATTTTAAGTGAGATTCGCGCCGCCGATGTTATGCAACGCCGAGTGGAAACATTAAGCCGCGAAACCTCCATTGAGGAAGTCGTTCAGGCATTTTCCCGCTCTCATCATCGCGGATTTCCGGTCCTCGATGGCGGAAAATTAGTGGGTATGGTGGCCCAGTCAGATTTGGCAAAAATCTCTAAGCTGAATTTACCCCCGGATACTATCCTGGAAAAGATTATGACTCCCGAGGCGGTGAAAGTCTCGCCTCGGGATACCTTGATGGAAGTGCTATTTCAACTCAACCGCTACAATCTGAGTCGAGTGCCTGTAACCGAAGGCAGAAAGTTGGTGGGGATTATCACTCGCACGGATATCATTCGGGCCGAAAGCGATCGCCTCACGGGCAAACAAGGATTTGGACCGCACCCCGAACCGTCCTATGTGGTCTATCAAACGCGATCGCCCGCCACAGGTCAAGGTCGCTTACTGGTCCCCCTAGCTAATCCCGAGACGGCCCCCGCATTGCTGCGCTTGGCCGTGGCGATCGCTCATCAGCGGAACTATGAACTGGAATGTTTACAAACCATCGTCATCTCCCGTCACCACTCCCCGGATGAAACCGCAGTCAAAACAATTCCCTCTCGGCGGTTATTGCGCCTTGCTGAACGCATCGGTCGGGACTGGAATGTGCCAGTCCATACTCAAGTGCGTGTCGCCCATGATGTCGCCCAAGCGATGTTGGAAACGATTGATGAGCGACATATTGACCTCGTATTAATGGGATGGAAAGGCAGTACCGGCACTCCGGGACGGATTTTTGGGAATGTGGCGGATACGATGATTCGTCA
Organism: uncultured Oscillatoriaceae bacterium; assembly: GCA_965650385.1. Classification (GTDB taxonomy): domain Bacteria; phylum Cyanobacteriota; class Cyanobacteriia; order Cyanobacteriales; family Laspinemataceae; genus Laspinema. The sequence goes on along the minus strand of CBFGOM010000039.1, from coordinate 34,474 downwards.
AGCCCCTTGTGATGCGATTTTGGTAAAAATGGGTAAAACCGCCTTCCCCCCCTTGCGCAGAAGGCCCGAACCCTCACACTCAAGCAAGATTTCTGTCTCAAAAACTGGACTAGAACGGACTCTCCCGGCGCATCTGTCGTTTCAACGGTGGCTGGTTCCCATTCGGGGTGGTCCCAGTGGTTTAGCAACCGTGAAATTACTGCCCGGATTGGTATCGATGACTACTAATCCGGAAATTCGCCTCTGTCAAGTGTTTGGCCCCGGAACTTATGGGTCTGATCACGGGGTCCTTGACCAGGCTCTAGCCTTTCTGGAACGGCAAGTCCCTTGTCCAGTGATTTCCACCTCCCTTTGCGCGAATTCGGTTGAGGATGCGCTGATTGATTTGGCCCAGAAGGACCAATGTGATGTGATTGTCCTGGGGGCCAGTCGGGAAGGTTTACTGCACTCTGTGGTTAAGGGGAATATCCCCGAGGCGATCGCCCGCAATTGTGATTGTACGGTGATGCTGGTTCGCACGGCGACCGCCAGTTGATAATTGATAATTGATAATTGATATAGCGTTTCTTAAGCTAGTTAGGTACGCTACTCCGGTCAAAGTCCCCCTTGCCAATGGGGATTCAGGGTGGTCGTTCTGATTTGATTCGCTCGAAAACCGCTATAGTTGATAATTATCAATTATCAATTATCCATTATCAATTATCAATTTTAGAAATCAACGCCGCGTTTGAGTTCTACTCCCTGGTTGGCATAATGTTTGTGACAGAAGACTTCTGAATGAACACTGGCTAACTCAAAGTAGGCGGGAATATTTTGACAGCGCCCGGTGATAATGATTTCAGTGTCTTTGGGTTTGCGGAGTAAGGCATCAACAATGGGTTGAACTTCCAGCAGTTCTAGGTCAACGGTGGGATTGAGTTCATCCAAGACAATGGTTTTGTAAAGTCCCGAGGCGATCGCTGATCGCGCAATTTCCCACCCCCGTTCTGCCTCCACATAGTCAATTTCTTTCTGCTGACCCCGCCAGACAATGGCATCGCCACCACAACGCTGATGATCCACCAAATTGGGGTAACTGTGACGCAACGCGGCGATCGCCGCATCTTCGGTATAGCCACTTCCTCCCTTCAACCACTGTACAATCAGCACTCGATGGGATTGATCCTGACTAATTCCTTTCCCGATCGCCTGCAATGCCTTACCCAAGGCACTGGTAGACTTACCCTTTCCAGCCCCTGTATAAATTTCAATCCCATCAATACCATTTTCCACCCCTCCGGCATGATAGTGGGACTTCATTTCTGAATGTAAATCCGCAATCTCTAATAACGCCGGGGGGGCCGATCTCCCTGTCGCAATAATTTCCAGATGTTCCGGTTTTTGTTCCAGGGTCCGAACCACTTCATCCACAGAGAGTAAACCTAAATCCAGAACCGGATTAATTTCGTCCAAAACCACCACGGAATAGAGACCCGAGGCGATCGCGCCTTTTGCCACATCCCAACCCCGTTGCGCTTCCAGGCGATCGAAGCGCGTAATTTCATCGGGACCAAAAAATTCAGCCCGACCCGTACGCACCTGATCAATCAGATGCGGAAAACCCCGTTGCAGAGCCTCGATCGCCGCATCTTCCTCATAATGCCGCGCCGGACCCTTGAGAAACCGCAACAACAGCACTCTACTTTGTAGCGGTGTATTAATACCCAAGCCAATCGAACGCAGCACGACTCCAAGGGCCGCCTGGGATTTTCCCTTTCCCGCACCATCATAAACGTGAATCTGACCTACAATGCGCTCTTGGGAAACAGCCGTACGAATGCCGATGCCAGTTCTTGCCATAGCTCCTTTGGATTTTATGAATACCTTCTCCTTTTATTATCAGAGTTCTCGTCCCCTTTTCCCTAATTCACAGCAGATTGGGGAGATGGGGGTGATCCGGGAGATGGGGAGGATAGGGGAGATACGGGAGATACGGGAGATGTTGCGGAAACGACAGCCAGTCGTTACTACAAACTTCCCCATCCTCCCCATCTTCCCCATCCCAGTCAGGTAGAATGGGCAATATTAGCAGCTAATAGCCATTATGGTTTTTCCTCTGCCCACCATTTTACTGCAAACTTTTTTTCTAACAATTTCCGTTGCGATTGAATCCTCTGTATTTTATGCGCGCTGTCAAGTTAGCCGCAAAACTAGCGTTGAATATGCCCTAGCCATTAATTTAATTTCTGCTTGTGTGGGCTGGCTCTTTTTCTTTTATATCGAACCTTTTCTTTCCCCAGCCCTCAAAATTCAACTCATTACCTACGTTTTCTTAAATCAATTAGGCGAAGGCGGCCTTTCTTTAATTTTTGTACTAGGGTTTTTCGTATTCTGGGCTAATTTTGCTATTAAACTCATTAGTTTAAATTTATTTAACAAACTAATTGATCCCGCTTATCCCCTCAAGGCCGAATCTGAAGTAAGCTTAGAAGAAAATTACCGATATTCCACGCGCAAAATTAAAAAAGCTCCCGAACGAAGGCAATCAATGGCTGTTCTATGGGGTCATTGCTATAGTCATAGCGTTATTGTATTAGTCCTCTGGTTAAAAGATATGTAATAAACCTTTGCAAAATTTTAAAAAGTCCTCTAGGAATTAAATATTCATTCCTCAATACCTTGAAAAACACAATATTTAAGTGTAGATTATCCACAATACAGTAAGAGAAAAATAGTTGCTTAATTTATTATGAAAATAGGCATCAATCTCAGATTCCTTGACTGTGTGGCTTTTTCGTTATATCTTTGAACCTTTTACTTCACTAAAATGCTCAAATACTGTATCGATAGATTAAAACCTCCTCGCCCTTTTTGTTGGGAAACCTTGATTTTATTAAGCATATTTTCTTGGTTGCTTGCTGCTTTTTCCTCGCTGCTTGTTCCTCCGGCTTGGAATGCCTACCATTTCACCCATACGGGGGGATTGATATTTTTTGTATTGGGAACAGCTTGGTGGCAATGGGAACGACCTATAAAACTATTTGAAATCAAGATTGGTCCTTGGATTGTGGGATTGTTACTGAGTATTATTTTGTTCGATGACTTACGCGAAAGTTGGCGGAATCAAGCCATGATTGTGACCTGGCCTTTGCTGACTGCTTTGGTGCGGTCCGTGCCTAAATTTTTTAGAGGACAACTCTTACCTAGCTGGCCTCCTATTTCAATTCGTAAAGAATTAACGGTGATGTTTTTATTTCATTTTTTAATGAGTTTATGGTTACAATTCGGGTTTTTAATGAATGAATGGATGATAAATTATCCGAGTTTATTAACGGAAGATTTAACGCGAAGTTCATTTGCGATCGCCCGGGGAATTAAAGCGCCAGAAGTCACCCGAGGAAATCTCATGATTAACGAGATGGAAGCTTTCTTGCGGGAACAGATAGAAGGGCAACAATGGCCCCGTGCAACTCAAGTCATTTCAGGATTATTAGAAAACAGAATTGACTTTGATAAAACCGTTAAAAAAGGTTTACCCAATATTGAAGAAAATCAATGGTGGAAATTGCGGGGAACAGTGATTCAGCGTCAAGGGGGATATGGCATTACCTTATTCGCGATTTTTGAAGGGTTGCCTTTAGTATCGGAGGAATATTACCTGGAAAAATCCTGCGAAATCTCACGGACTTTTCGTCAAGTGGGACCCACAAGCAGTCGCCCTCCGGCAGAGGCGTTAGATCGGGCGGAGGTGGAGTGCGGACCCGCCAGCGATCGCAAATCCGGACCTATTCCCTCATTAGGGCAAGGCTTTGATTAAAATAGAACAACCGAGGCGATTCTCAGGGCTAGATTGACTGAGCAAAGTCTCTTGAGGTTTCTATTGCATTTTAGCCCCTATTCCTTTAAAATTTGCTCATAGCAAAATTGAGAAAAGTTGAAATTGAAGCGAGGAGGTGTCTTGGTGAACCCAGGCAGAACGTTGGCGATCGCAAACAATGTCTTTTGGGAAGTGATTCGCGCTCGCGTCCTCTATTTTATCATGGTGTTTGGATTATTTTTTGTTGGGGCAATGCGCCTTATCCCGGAATATGCGGTTCTCACTGAGGACAAAATTCTTCTGGATTTGGGAATTGCGGCGATCGGTCTTTTGGGATTAATCGTTGCGGCATTTGTCGGAACAGCACCGATTCAAAATGAAATCGAAAATCGTACGGTTCTTGTCTTGCTGGCTAAACCCATTACTCGCGCTGAATTTATCGTTGGCAAACATCTCGGACTCTGTGGTGTACTGGCGGTTCTGATTACGGTGACGATGGCTTTATATTTAGGGTTGATGAGTTTATCTCAGGTAAACTATCCCCTGTTGAGTCTGCTGGTTGCGGCATTTTATCTATTTTTAGAACTGTCTTTACTCACGGCGGTGGCGATCGCCTTAAGTGTCTTTACTAGTTCATTATTGGCAACCCTCCTGACTTTTGCTGTTTATGTCATGGGACACCTGAGTGAGGATATTGTTACTGCTGGTGAACTGAGTAAAAATTCCACAGTTGAAGCGATTACCCGAGGGTTATATTTAATCTTACCCGACCTCTCCAGGCTAGATCTTAAAAATCAGGCGGTATATGGGATATTACCCGATACCATGACCTTGATTTTAAATTTGATTTACGGCTTATTTTACATTGTTCTGTTGTTGGCGATCGCGAATTTAATCTTTTCTCGACGAGAGTTTTAACCCCTTGTCTTTTCCGGATTTACCCGCGACTTGGTAAGGGTTGGATAAAACCAATAAAAAACGGGGTTCTCCCCCCCCAAATTAGCAGGTAATTTCCAGAGATTTTCCCCAAAAAATGGTCTCTCCTCTTTACAGCGGTTGGCGATCGCCTGAGTTCCGAACGCTCGCCCTAAATCCCTCTTGACAAGGCAGGGTTTGACTCGATAAATGGACCTCAAAACGGTAAGAACCGCTATCTCTCAATATCTTCTGCTACTCTGTATCTGGTTTTTAAACCCAATCACTCATGAAACAACTCCAACAACTTCAACAAATTTTCCAAGAAATGGACCGGGCATTAATTGCTTACTCGGGTGGCATTGATAGTACATTAGTTGCCAAAATTGCTTACGACACCCTGGGAAATAAAGCGTTAGCGGTGACGGCAGTTTCGCCCTCTCTACTTCCAGAAGACTTAGAAGATGCACGGATTCAAGCGGCAGAAATTGGTATTCCTCATGAAGAAGTAACCACCCAGGAAATGGCGAATCCCAATTACACGTCTAATCCAGTTAATCGCTGTTATTTTTGTAAAAGTGAACTCCATGATACCCTTAAACCCCTAGCCATATCTCGGGGATATCCTTATGTGGTGGATGGGGTGAATGGGGATGATTTGCATGATTATCGCCCGGGGATTCAAGCGGCGAAAGAACGAGGGGCGCGATCGCCGCTTGCAGAAGTCGGACTCACGAAAGTACAAGTGCGTGAATTGGCGAAATTTTTAGACTTACCTTGGTGGGATAAACCGGCTCAACCTTGTTTAAGTTCTCGCTTTCCTTATGGGGAAGAAATCACCGTAGAAAAGCTTCAAAGAGTGGGTCGCGCCGAGCGTTATTTACGCAAATTAGGACTCAAAAATCTCCGAGTTCGCTCTGAAGGAGACAGCGCCCGAATTGAATTACCTCCGGAACAAATCAAGGAATTTGTCTTAATCACGGATTTGCCTGCTTTAGTGGCTGCCTTTCAGGAGTTTGGATTTATTTACATTAATTTAGATTTAGAAGGGTATCGCAGTGGTAAACTCAATCAGGTGTTAAGCCCCGAGGTTTTGGCAACAACACCAGCAGGGGGATAGGTAATAACTCCCGTCACCAGCGGAGTATCTCCGCTAACCCCCCCGGGTTTACCGCGTTCTTTTATTTGTAATTGAGACACGATGAGACGATTGAAAAGAGGGTATTACAAATTAAGCAATTGTTTTCGAGATGATAATTTTGTTCATCTCACGGAACAAATTCAGATTGCGATCGCAAAAATTTTGTCAATTTTAATGATTATTATCATTTTAGTAGCCGTTTGTGATTTGATTATCTTTTTAGCTACCGTCATATTTACTGAACCCGTCGGCTTTTTAACTAATACTTTATTTAAAATTTTTGGCTTGTTCCTCAATATTCTGATTTCTATGGAAATTTTAGAGAATATTACGGCCTATATGAAAAAGCATACAGTGCAAGTTGAACTGGTAATTGTGACATCTCTGGTGGCTGTTGCCCGAAAAATTATTATTTTTGACTTAGAAAAATATTCTGAATTTGCTCTACTCGGTTTGGCGGTTGCCATTTTTGCTCTGTCGATTAGTTACTGGATTGTTCGCAGCCTCAACTCTGGCAGCCGAGTTTAAGCGAAAGATGCACCCTGAAAGTCCTTCTAAACCATTGTCTTTAAACTCAATGCCGCTTGATTGAGTTGCTGCATCCCTAGTTTGGTTTGACTGATACCATTCACGGTTTCTTTCGCGCCATTGTTAATACAATCCATTGCTTCAACCACTTGTTGAATGGCATTAGCTTGTTCCTGGGCACTCAAAGAAATTCGGGCGCTGCGGGTGAAAATTTCTTCAATGGCATCGACAACGGATTGAAAAGCTGCGGTCATCTTCTGGATACTCTCTACGGATTCTTCTACCTTTTTATTTCCTTCTTCAGTTACCTGTAAGGTTGAACTCATTGCCGTTTGAATCTCTATAATCAACCGTTGAATTTCTTCCGCAGATTTTTTACTATGGTTGGCAAGCTGTCGAATTTCAGCGGCTACAATGGTAAATCCCTTACTATCCATTCCGGCACGTTTAGCTTCGATCGCTGCATTTAAGGCTAAAAGGTTAGTTTGATTAGCGATGCGACTGACGAGATGAGAAATGGTTTCAATGCGGCGGGTGCGTTCTTTTAAATCATGAATTTTATTAGAAATTGCACTGGAATGATGTTTGACTTCTGCCATTTCTCCCGATAAATTTTGGACCGTATGACTTCCCCCTTCGGCTAAATTCATCACAGCAGCAGCGGCTTGTTTTGCAGCGATCGCCTCCTGTGCGGACTCTTCTGAACTCTGACGAATATGGGTGGTGGTGGCAGTGGTTTGATGGACAGAAGCTGCCTGCATAGAAACGACCACTTCTTGTTGAGTGACGATCGCCGCTATTTCGGTGGAAGATGAGGCGATCGCCACAATTGCTTTTTTGATTTGAGACTGTAGGACCTGCGTCACCCAACAAATCCCGACTAATACAGCTAAATTTAATAAAAACAAGGTGATTTGACTCACTTGAGTCAACTGGACTTTATCCTTGGCAAAATCTTCAGCAGCAAATACAGCAGCATTGGACAATTCAAAAAATAATTCACTCTCTTGCAAGAGAATATCCCCAGAGTCAGGCGCCGTTCTATGGGCTTGAATCGTAGCTTTCAGCGTCAACCAACCCGTTTGAACCGCTTGCATTCTTTCTAAAAATTTAGGATCAGTTGCCGGGGGAAGTTGTAAGTCTCGATCGCCTTCAATTAATCCCTGGATAATCCGCTCAACTTCACGGATTAAATCCTCTTGTTCCGACTCAGCCAGTTCTAATTTAACCAATCTCTGGCCCGCACCTCGGATGATTCCGGCATGATTCACCACTCGCCCATCATCACTCATGCGATTAATGAGATAAGAAACGGATGCCACATTAACAAAAGAACAAGTAAACAGGGCGACGGCTGCAACAGTTAATTGGGTCGTAGTTTTCATAGGTTCGTGATTTAAAAGGTCAAATCAGCGATTGTCTTGCGACTGTTCCCTCATTGGGATAAATCGGAGTTCCACCAGATTACTTTGCTAACCGTAACATTTTCTCAAAAAATTCACGAGGGCATTTTTGCCGAGGTAACCCTCCCTAAATTTAACTAAAAAAAAGCCCGGTTTATCAACCGGGCCGATTATAAATCTGATAACAGCCTCACTAATGCTAGGTTAGTCTCTTGAAACTTAGCCACAGGCAAGCTAATTTACAACAGGGGTCGTCAACCCCTTAGAGTCTCGATTATCCTTTAACACTTGTCCCTAAACAGGCTGCTAAATCTTCATCAGGAGTGCCGATCGCCTTGAGATTGTAAGTCTGAGAAAGTAACTCAAACACATTCGGAGAAATAAACGCCGGTAGTGTTGGCCCTAAGCGAATATTTTTAATTCCTAAATGGAAAAGAGTCAGCAAAATCGACACAGCTTTTTGTTCATACCATGACAAAATCATCGACAACGGCAGTTCATTCACGCCTACCTCAAACGCATTGGCTAAGGCTAGAGTAATTTGCACCGCTGAATACGCATCATTACATTGACCCACATCCATCAATCGCGGAATTCCGCCAATGTCGCCGAGTTCTTTATCAAAGAACCGGAATTTGCCACAAGCAAGGGTCAGCACAACGCAGTCTTCTGGGACTTTTTCGACGAATTCTGTGTAATAGTTGCGGCTGGGTTTGGCCCCATCACAACCCCCGACGAGGAAGAAGTGGCGAATATCTCCCCGTTTCACAGCGGCGATGACGTCATCGGCAACACCCAAGACGGCATTCCGGGCAAATCCAGTGGTGACTTGGCGGGGATCGCCGTTATCGGTAAATCCGGGCATGGATAAGCTACAGGCGATCGCAGGGCTAAAATCGCGGTTTTCAAGATGAGTCAGTCCGGGCCACCCGACAGGGCCACAGGTGAACACTCTATCAATATAAGTATGATGCGGAGGCATCAGACAGTTGGTCGTCATGACAATCGCCCCGGGGAATTTCGCAAATTCGCGGGTTTGATTTTGCCATGCCGTCCCATAATGACCATACAGATGGGGATATTTCTGCTTGAGTCCCGGATACCCATGCGCGGGTAACATTTCCCCGTGGGTATAGACGTAAATCCCCTGGTTAGCCGTTTGTTTGAGGAGTTCCTCTAGGTCCTTAAGATCATGACCCGAAACGAGAATCGCTTTACCCGGTTGAGTTCCCAGGGGAACACGGGTGGGGACGGGATGACCATAGTTTCCCGTATTCCCAGCATCCAGCAGTTCCATCGCCAAGAGGTTGATCTCCCCAACTTTGAGGGCGATTTGTACCCAGTCTTGTAGGGTCAAATCCACAGAGTCCAGTCCAGCTAAGGCTTCATGACAGAAGGCATAGAGGCGATCATCTTCCTGTCCCAATTCTTGCGCATGGTAGGCATAAGCGGCGATGCCTTTGAGTCCATAAATAATGGTCAGTTTGAGGGAGAAAATATCAACGTCTTTGGCTGATTTGGAGATAAATCCATATTCGACATCCCGCCCTTGTTGGACTAATTCATTGAGGGTGGGGGCGGGTTCCAAGGTGGCGGGTCCTTCAGGAAAACGGACCTCGGGGGCGACGGCTTGTAGTTGCGCTTTTAATCCATCCCGTAGGGCGATCGCCTGATGGATGTAGTGAACAAAACTTTCTGGGTCGAAGTTAACGTTAGTGAGGGTAGAAAATAGGGTTTCACAGGTAAAGCGATCGGCTTCACGGTTGATAATTCCATATTTCCGGGCGGCGATCGCCACTTGTCCAAGTCCGCGCAATAAATGGGTTAATAAATCTTGCAGGGCATCCACTTCGGGACTTTTACCACAAGCACCCCATTGATAACAGGCTTCTCCACCGGCAGTTTGTTCACATTGGCTGCAATACATGATGTTACCTCTCGGTCGCTTTCGTCTTGTTATCTCTACTCTAAGTTGGACCTCGGGGAATGTCTTTGACTTAAGTCAAAGAAAGCCAGATTTATACTCTATTTTGAAAAAAACCATCCCCTAAAAGGCTCAAGCATTGGCACACACAGCCAGCAGGCACAGGGGACAAGAGAAAAACGATGTTTCCTAGCCGGATTGGGTATCATACGGAATCCGGTTGGGATCGGTCGATAAAACCCACAGGCTGTTCTATGAGCGTTCCGTAAGGAAAGCCTGGGGGTGTTTTGGATATTATATGGTATGGAATTCCTTAAAGAGAAAACCGACTTTTACCAACCCGATTCCGTCTGAGTCCTGTAGGTGTGAGTTTTTCTCAACTCCACCGGAGTGCTCCAGTTTTGCCGCTACAATCAAATCAATACCTTGATCCAGTCCCGGGAATCCAGTCTTGAAAGACCCATCTTTTGATAAACCAGCATTTCTTGCCCAAACTCCGCTGTTTCAGAGTTTACCGCCGGACCAGCATCGGGCCCTTGCTCAGATTGCGATCGGCGAATCCTATCAGAAAGGAGAGGTGTTGTTTTGGGAGGGAGATCATGAAAGAGTGGGTTTTTTCATCGTGATTTCGGGTCGAGTTAAAGTATTTAAACAATCTCCCTTGGGCAAAGAACAGATTTTGCAACTGTTTGTCGCGGGTCAGCATTTTGCGGAAGTGCCTGCTTTTGATGGTCAACCCTTTCCCGCTTCTGCTGCTGCCCTAGAGTCCACCGAGGTGTTGTTCTTTCCCCGGACTGCATTGGTGGCCTTGATGCAAGCCCATCCCAATATTGCTATAACTTTGTTAGGAATTTTTGCTCGTCATCTGCGCTGGTTGGCTCATGTGGTGGAAGATTTGTCCTTGAAGGATGTCCCTCAACGTTTAGCGGCTTATCTTCTTTATTTAAGTGATTCACCCCAGGGAACTTTGGAACAAGTGGAACTGGATATTACAAAAGGGCAGTTAGCGGCTGTTTTGGGGACGATTCCGGAAACACTCTCGCGGGTTTTTGCAAAACTTAGCACTGAGGGCGTCTTGGAGATTGAGGGGGCGCGGATTCGCTTCTTAGATGTGTCCCGATTGCGGGTTTTGGCAGGAATGTCCCAGTGAGGGTGAGGGCGGATGTCACTGGGACAGAAGCTTTATACCTGGAGTGGGGGCAACACAAAGCATAGTTCACTCTTTGGTTTGGTTGGAGGTTACGGAGTTGGAGATGCCTCACGATCGCGCGATCGCCAATGTTTATCGCCATTTTGTCACTTTTTGTTGCATAAATTGATTTTTTCTATCTCTTGTGTTAGAATTCTTGATTTTTTGGCTTAAGTATATATTCTGTTCTGTCTCTGGTTCTATCTAACGTTCCTCCCTATCTGGGTTTTATTCAAATCCCAGGAACAGTGCTACTTTCCGATCCGACCTGGGTGAGTGCGCAACAGTGCCTCACTGAAGTGAGTCATAGAAAATCCGGGTATCAAAAGTCTGTGTTCTCTCATTACAGCGCACTTCTCGGACTATAGCCCTGTAGCCCCCGGCTGATGAAGGCTGGGGGTTTTTGCTGCTTCCTGCCTGTTTTTCCGAACCTCTAAGTTAAAGCACAGGTGAGGAGACAAAAAATTTTATCTCTCTAAGGTTAAGTTTTTTCCTAAATGACTAAAATATCGGGGAAAAACTTGATTTTTTATTCAAAGTGCTGAAGCATAATTTATAAAATATTGTCAAGTAGCTAAAGAAATAAACCCGTAAAATAGACGGTATAGAATCGTCAAAACAACCAGGGGAGAAGGGTTATAACCTGAATCGTTGAGGAGAAAGTTTGGCGATCAATGTCCAGATATCGGCTCTTTAGGCGATCGCGATCGGTACAAAACTCAAGGGAGCAAAAAATTTTTTATTGATCGCAGAAGCGGGCAATAAATCCTTAGAAACACAGTATAATGAAAAACGTTGTATCGTTTGTAAGGCTCAGAAACCTTGACTAACCAAATTCCCCCCGAATTTTTAACTGGAGTCGCTAAAGAACGAGGCGTTTCCGATGCCGAGTTAGAAACCGTAATGATGGCACTTGACGGCAATTCTACTGCCGCGATCGCCACGATTCTCGGGATCAGCAATATTGCCGTGCGCAAACGACTCGGTGAAGTCTACAGAAAATTTAGTATTTATGGGCGGGGTCCGGGCAAGCTGGCGGAATTGCGTCATCAGCTATTCTATCAATATCAAGCCCAAGAAACCGACGCACCCGCACCTACTAAAACCAAAGGAAAAGCCAAAGCTGAACCGGCTAAAACTTCCCGCAAAAAAGCTCAACCCGCAGCCCCCGAACCCTCTCCCGAGGTGGTTTCCACGGGAACTCCCCGCCCCGATTGGGGTGAATCCCCGGATGTATCTCAATTTTATGGACGCACCGAAGAACTTAAAATCCTAGAAGAATTAATTATCGATGAGAGCTCTCGGTTAGTCACCCTTTTGGGAATGACAGGCATCGGCAAAACCGTTCTTTCTGTACAGATTGCTAAACAACTCGAAAGCGAATTTGAGTTTGTAGTGTGGCGTTCCCTCGCGGCTACCCCGAAACTTGAAGACTTGTTAGGAAACCTCCTCCAAACCCTTTCTACCCAAAAGAAACCGGATATTCCCGATGATCTCAGCGGCAGAATTTTACGCTTGCTAGACTTTCTGAAAAAGAATCGCTGCCTGATTATCTTAGACGATATCGATGCCTTACTCAAAGGGGATGAACTCGCGGGAAATTATCGTCCTGGATTTGAAAATTATCGCGATTTCATCAAGCGGATTGCGGAAACCAATCATCAAAGTTGTTTCGTCCTCGTCACCACGGAAGAACCGGCTGAAATTGCCTTGTTGCATGGGGAAAAAGTCCAGACCCTGCAACCGATGGATTCCCACGAAATCGCCCGAGAAATTTTTGCAGATAAAGGCGTAGCCCCCACGGATAAAGAGTGGCTGGAACTGGTTAAACGCTATGGAGATAATCTCTTGGCGTATAAGATTGTTGCCACAACCATTAAAGAATTTTTTAATGGAAATACCGCCACGTTCCTGAAAGCAACCGAGTTGTTTATTGAAGATACGCTGACGCATTTATTAGAGCAGCATTTCGGGCGCTTATCTCCCTCAGAAGAAGAGATTTTGTACTGGTTGGCGATCGCACGCTCTCCAGTTACCCTATCCCGGTTACGGGAGGATATGTTGTTACCCGTATCTCTCTCGGATATGCTCAAAAACTTCGATTCCTTGGATCGCCGCGCGTTAATCGAAAAACAGGAAACCGCCAGCGATATTTTCTTCACGTTGCAACCGTTGATGATGAAGTTTGTCTCTACTAAATTAGTGGAGAATGCTTGTGAAGAGATTAAACAGTTGGTGAAGACTCAAAAACTCTCAAGTTTGAGAATTCTCATCCAACATAATCTGGGTGCAGTGCAGACTTCGGGCAAAAAAGGTAAAGCGGCGGCGGCACAAAAACCCCCAATGGTGCAACAGATTAAAAATCAGTTGCAATTTTTCGTGATGCGAAGTGGGGGATATGATGAGTTAGTTACTCAACTCGAAGCGATCGCAGCAAAACTGGAAGATAAAACGCAATCGGATGTGGGATATGCCAGCACTAACCTTCGGAACTTGCTTGCCTTGATGGCAAGTTAAACGGGGTTTCTTCTAAGCGATCGCCTAGAAATTTCCACCCAAACTGGGGAAATTTGGCTTGAGGAGACAGTGTTGCTAAACCCAATGCTTTCACCGTTGCAAAAAAGCCAAGTTTCCCCTGACTCATCAGAAGTGCATCCTCTTGTAAAATGGGTTGTGAGTTACTGTATTAATCCCAACTGCATGGATCGAGAAAATCCAGATACGGAGAGTCACTGCCGCAACTGTGGTTCTCCCTTGCTGATTTGCGATCGCTATCGCATCAAAACCCCCTTGCGCGACCCCAATCCTGCTTACCCCTGCGATATCTATGAAATCCAAGATTGGGGGGAACAGGAATGGGGAACTCCCAAGGTAATGAAAGTCCTTAAATTTACCACTCAACCTGATTTTGTCCGCTTGTTTAAGCAAGAAGCACGCGTGTTGATCTGGTTGCGCCATCCGGGGATTCCCCAGGTGGAACCAGGGGGATATTTTATTCTCACCCTGGGCGATCGTAAATGTCTCCACGGGTTAGTAATGGAGAAAAAAGCTGGAAAAACCCTAGAGGAATACATTGAGACTCAGGGTCCTCTTTCCGAAACCGTTGCTTGCCAGGGGTTATCACAGTTGATGGAAATAATCCGCACAATTCATCACGAAGGGGTGGTACATCGCGATATTAAACCCAGCAATCTGATTCTCACACCGGATGGACAAGTGCAACTGATTGATTTTGGCAGTGTTGCCGATCGCCACAGTAGAAGTACCCGGGTGGGAACCCGTGGTTATGCACCGCCAGAACAACTCCTCGGGGATAGCCAACCGCAATCGGATTTTTTTGCGATCGCCCGAACCTGTTTATACGCCTTAACCGGATTAACTCCCTTGGACTTTCCGGAAACCCCCCAAGGACAGCTCATCTGGCGCCGTTTGCTTCCTAATCTCTCTCCCGATTTCGCACAGTTACTCGATGACTTGATGGCACCAGACTGGCACAGTCGCCCCCAAACAGCACAAGCTATTTTAACCCGGTTAAAGTCATTCCCAATTCCGGCAACTCGTGATCACTCCTCTGAGTCAGGGCAATCCCCACTGTAAACATCTCTCTTTATAGAACTATAGCACGTCTAAGCCATCAGAACTTTAAATTTCCGGACCAAAAGACTAGATTCTACACCGATTGCTGTGGCAGTATCTTCCCCAGGATTGGCTCTCATACCCGATCCGGATATCAAAAAGTTCATTTTTTCTATTAGCCCGCGCCCGCTGGCTTTGTCCGCAAACGCTCCACCCTTTCACGGAACGCTACGCGAACAGGGTGCGAGTTTTAAAGACCTTTGAATGCCGGATTCCTTATCATGTGGGCTTTTAGCGGTTTCCAGTGAGATGGAAGAGAAGGTTGAGGGGTGAGTTAGAACGGACTCCCCTTTGCAGCGGTAACCCTCACGGGATGAGACATTTTATATTACGCTCTCTACTATCTATAAGCCCTGATTAGGCAGCATCCGGGTTAAATTTAGCCGTTATCTTATATGCCACATTGATGCAATGTTTACCCGGGAGAATACTCATCACTTTGATCCCTGAACTTGTCCAGTTAACTGTTCATTCTCACGCAGGTATTCACAAGGCGATCGCAATTCCTGTCGGATCAGAACTCTCCCAGGGGTTGGCACGGGAGCAACCCCCAATCCCGGCAGATTCTTAGCATCTTTTCAAACATTTTTAAGCAGCATTGGATACTTTCTTTTAAATTAATCCTATTTTAAGCCACACCTAAACTTTGAGCGTGAGGATGGGATGAGTTTCCCAGAACAAAAAACCTGTTTCCTTGCCTAAAGCAAGTAATACCAAATCCGGTTAGTAAAAGTCGGTTCTGTAAATCCCATACAGCAACTTGGTAAAATTAGATACTAAACTTCCGGTCTAATGCAATTTACGGATAAGAAAAATTCGATTTAAGTATCACTCGGCCAAAATTGACTAGCACATCCAGCCACACCAA
Source organism: uncultured Oscillatoriaceae bacterium (assembly GCA_965650385.1). Classification (GTDB taxonomy): domain Bacteria; phylum Cyanobacteriota; class Cyanobacteriia; order Cyanobacteriales; family Laspinemataceae; genus Laspinema. The sequence goes on along the minus strand of CBFGOM010000039.1, from coordinate 19,074 downwards.
GGATAAATTGAAAGGGATAGAAGCCAGACTGGAACCTTTGTCACTTTGGTGACCCTTGCAACTAGCCCCATTAAAAACTCACCCATCAATATGCCCCTAACTCTCTCTACTCTGTTAGAACAAGCGAATGCAGCCGCAAAACAAGAAGATTGGCAATTGGTGACCCAATGTTTGGAAAAATTAGCCACAATTCCGGGGATAACTAGAGTGGAGTCTCTCCCTGTCTCAACTGAAAAACCGAACGGGCGATCGCCACAGGTGAACATCTCTTCCTTAGTCACTTTGGCGAATCAAGTCTTAGAATACGGAGATTTTCAACAACGATGGGAAGTCGCGAAAGTATTCCCGCGTTTAGGAACGGAAGCGATCGCCCCGCTGTTGGAGATTTTGGCTGATCCCGATGCAGAAGTGGAATTGCGATGGTTTGCGGGTCGAATCCTGGCGGAATTTAATAGCCCCGAGGCGATCGCCGCCCTGATTGAATTACTCAATAGCCAAGAAGATGAAGAATTAAGCTCAATGGCAGCTACTGCCCTGGCTCAAATAGGAGAACCCGCGATCGCCGCTTTAACTCAGCAATTAGCTGACTCCGCTTCCCGTGTATTAGTCGTGCGATCTTTAGGGAAAATCCGCAATCCCCAAATTATCGAACCCCTCTTGAAAGTAGTGAGCGATCGCGATCCCCAAGTTCGTGCAGAGGCGATCGCCGCCTTGAATAGTTATGATGACCCGCGCATCCCCCAGGTCCTCATCGAATCCATCCATGACTTCCATGCCTCGGTTCGTCGGGAAGCTACCATCGGCTTGGGTTTATGCGCCATGCGACCCTCCTATAAAAACGATACTCACGGCATCTACAAAGCGATCGCCTCAGAAATTGAAGAACTCCTACAAGAACGGTTGTGGGACTTTAACCCTGGGGTTACCCATCAGGCAGCGATTTCCCTGGGACGGGTAGCAACGCCAAAAGCCGCAGCTTGCCTCGATGAAATTCTCCACTCCCCAGCGACCCCCATTCCCTTACAAATTCAGGCGGTTCGTGCCTTAGCTTGGATGGGAACGCCCGAAGCATTGGAGTATTTAGAAAAAGCATTAGTCAGCCGAGATAAAAATAATTCTAGTCCAGAAGTGATTGCAGAAATTGTCTCTTTATTGGGACGGGTTGAAGTGCCACAATTAAAGCCAAAAGCGGCACAAATGCTGATAGAACTGTTAAAACGCAAGCCAAAAATAAGCGGGAGAGACTCTCTGCGCCGGGAACAAGCGATCGCCTCAGCGTTGGGTTATCTCGGCCAAAAAACCAGTATAGAACCCTTGATTCAACTGTTAGCGAACTCCGAGGCGGGGGTCCGGTTTCATGCGATCGCCGCCTTGAAACAGATTGCGCCGGATCAAGCCTATCCTAAACTGCTGGAAATCTCTGCTCAACCCACTGCCCATCCTTCCCTTCAAGAAGGGGTAGCCGTTGCCTTGGCAGAATGGGTAAAAAGCTAGGGAATGTTGACAAAGGGCGATCGGCCCAAGTTTGCCCTTAACTGATTCTCTGGAAAACCCTCTGGGTAAGGAATTCCCATCATAGTCACCCGGATCCGTTCCCCCGATCGCGGGATTTAGTTATGTGAATTTTGCATGAATTTTTGAGTATTTCCGCATAAGTCCCCCTCTTTTTGCAGCGATCGCTACAAAACCCACCGCTTGAGGATGAGATTTGTTGGGAGATTAAGATGCAGTTAACAAAGGCGCGAATCCGAGCAAACACCGGATCGAGTCGGAGTTGTTCCTCGAATTTCCTCTTACCTTCAGGACTATCTGCAACCCATGATGTCTCAATTCTCGTCAATCCTCATCCTGACTAGCCCACTCCTTTTAGGGTTCAACTTACTGGGCATCCGGGCGGTTGCCGGTGAACCCGTCCCCTTAAATCCTCCCTCTACCCCAGTCAGCGAACCTGCCGCCCGGGGACTCAACCCAGATCCATTCCCTCCAGCCCCCTCGGCGATCGCCCCCCCTTCCCTAGAAAATGTCGGGGATCAGGCGACTCCCCTTCTGGAACAAATTGAGCTCTATTCCCAAACCAACTTAGATTTTGGTCCCTTAGAACAAGTTAACTCCGTTTCCGAACTGGCCGACGTCAGTCCCACAGACTGGGCCTTCCAAGCCCTCCAGAACCTAGCCTCCAAATACAATTGTCTCTTGGGATATGGTGATGGGACCTATCAGGGCAATCGGGCGATGACCCGCTATGAATTTGCCACCAGCTTAAACGCCTGTCTCGAAGTCATCACCGATCGCATCAGTGATCTCGACGTAACCGACGGCGATTTCGACCTACTCACCCGGTTAACCCAAGACTTTTCTGCCGAACTTGCCACCCTGCGCAGTCGTGTAGACAACCTGGAACTCCGAACCCTTGAAATCGAAGCCAATCAGTTCTCCCCCACCACCAAACTCGCTGGTGAAGCCGCTTTCACCCTCGCCGATGCCTTTACAGATGATGTAGATGTCGAAACCGTTTTCAGTAATCGTGTTCGTCTCAACTTCGTCACCAGCTTTACCGGACGAGATAACCTCTATACTCGCCTAGAAATGGGCAATATCGGTAACTCCTTTCAACCCGTCTTAGGCACGAATGAAGGGCGCTATGCCTTTGATGGTGCTAATAACAACACCGTTACCCTCAACCGCTTGCACTATTTCTTTCCCCTCGGCGACAAGTTAAGCGTGCGGATTTTCGCCAATGCCGGAGGGCATCAATTTTATGCCAATACCCTCAATCCATTATTAGAAGCAGGTGGCGGTTCCACAGGTGCTTTATCCCGCTTCGCGGAACGCAATCCCATTTATCGCTTTACCCTCGGCGGTTCGGGTTTAGGGGTTAAATATACCCTCGGCAATAACTTAGAAATTAATGCCGGTTACTTAGCCAGTGAAGCGAAAACTCCGATATCAGGAGCCGGTTTATTTGATGGCAACTATTCTACCCTAGGACAAATTGTTTTTGGCAGTCGATTTCAGGTCGGTTTGACCTACATTCATGCGTATGAAGGAACGTCTGCCCCTCGCTTTGGTTACGGTGGAACGGGTACAAATTTAGGAAATCTTTCCCCGGCAGCGCTCAATCCCCTCAGTCCCTCATTAAGAGCCACCCCCGTCGTTAGTAACTCCTACAGTGTCAATACATCCCTGCGAATTAGTCCGAATTTAATTGTCGGCGGTTGGATTGCTAAAACTAGTGCCAGACTGATTGGATTGGGAGATGCTGATATTTGGAATTATGCCGCTACAGTGGTGTTACCGGATTTAGGAACACCGGGTTCTTTTGCCAGCTTAATTGTCGGGGCTGAACCCCATTTAACCGACCTAGATGTACCGGGAAATCCAGAGTTTTCTAAGGATACTCCCTTTCATATTGAAGGGATGTACAAGTATCAAATTACTCCCAATATTTCTCTAACTCCGGGGTTAATTTGGTTAACAGCGCCCAATCAAAATAATGACAATAGTGATGTATTCATTGGGACATTCCGAACCACATTTACTTTTTAAATGAGCGGCATTCTGAGCCGGAGAATCTCTCAAAATCAAGCCCATTAGGGTGGTGTGATTCAACATTGACCATCAGCGTTGGATGGGGTAGGAGACATTTTAGCCCATAAAAACCTAACCCTTCTGCATCCGGTCCCCTCTCCTGGGTTAAGGGGAGGGGATTAGAGTGGGGTCTCATGAACCGGGAATTGGGTTCTCAAAGCGCTATAAAAATCCACACCTTCAAGGGTTGGGTACTCGCAGAGCCTAGGGAAACTATACCTGATTGGGGGATAGACTGCGCTTTTAGGCCTAAAGAGTCAAAGCCGACTTCTTAGGAGCGAATTGCTTAGGAGAAGACATTTCACGGGTTCGGTGCGATCGCCTTGGGATGGTCCCAAACTTTGCAGCAATTCATTCCCAGAGCAACCCAAGGATAGAGAAAATACCTGAAAATCCCGTATCGATTTGTACGAAAAATTGGGAGGGTTTTCAGGTAAGATAAAGAATGCGAAAAAATCTTATTTATTTTTCCATATATGCGCCTAGAGCAGTTACAAGCTTTTATGGCAATTGCTGATACGGGGAGCTTCCAACAAGCCGCCCGGCGATGCGGGGTCACTCAATCTACAATTAGTCGTCAAATCCAGTCTCTTGAAGCAGAACTGGGATTGCAATTATTTCATCGAAGCGCTCAGGCAAAATTAACCTTGCCAGGAGAGCGATTTTTCCCTCATGCCCGCAAAATTTGTCAGGAATGGCATACCGCACGAGAAGAATTGACTCATTTATTAGAGGGGAAACAGCCGGAACTCTGTGTTGCTGCAATTCATTCGGTTTGTGCCTATTATTTACCGCCTATTTTACGAAAATTTTGTCGCCAGTATCCAGAGGTTCAGCTTCGGGTGACGGCTTTAGGAAGCGATCGCGCGTTAAAAGTCCTGAAAGATGGTCTCGTAGATCTGGCGATCGTGATGAATAACCGCCTTTTAACCTCTAGTGCAGAAATGGTCGTTGACCTTCTCTACAATGAGTCCATTCAAGTGTTAATGGCCGCTACTCATCCCCTGGCTCAATATGACCCTGTACCCTGGCAAGAATTAGCCCGTTATCCTCAAGTTGTTTTTAAAGATGGCTATGGAATGCAGCGGTTAGTTCAAGATATCTTTGCTAAATATAACCTGACCTTGCGTGCCGTATTGGAGTTAAATACTCCCGATGCGTTTCGCGGGGTTGTCCAGGAAGGAGACATGGTAGCACTGTTGCCGGAATCAGCCTTAGTGGAAGCCCGTTGCGATCCGAAAGTTGCCATTCGCTCTCTACCCCCTGCCGCTCAAATTGATTCCTCTTCCCCCACCCCCTCATTGAACGGAATTTACCCACCCATAGCGGGGGATTTGGGTTGGAATCGGCAAGTGGTCATTGTCACCACGAGCGATCGCCTCCAAATTCCCCCCATCCAACACTTTTGGCAACTCGTTCATGACTTTTTACCCGTCAAAGTTGCACCCGGTTGAAGAGGTTCATGGCAACTTATTCCTCACCCCCGCCCAACCTTCGCCCCTTGATTCCCCGTTTATTCCCCCCTTTATTCACTCCCCCTCTCACTCATGAGTACAGCGTTCAGAGAATTTGTCAAAAAAGTGGGCAGCGGTCCCCACACCAGCGAAAACCTCTCCCGCACGGAAGCTGCCGATGCAATGCGGATGATGCTAATCGGGGAAGCAACCCCCGCACAAATCGGCGCATTTTTGATCGCTCACCGCATCAAGCGTCCAACCGGGGAAGAATTGGCGGGAATGCTGGATGCCTACGACGAAATCGGGCCAAAACTCGGAGCGATCGCCTCCTCGTGCCCGGTGATGGTTTGGGGATGTCCCTACGATGGGCGATCGCGAACCGCCCCTGTCACAGTCCTCAGTGCCATCCTCCTCGCCAGTTACGGTCAACCTGTCCTCCTCCACGGCGGGGATCAAATGCCGACTAAGTATGGCATTCCGTTTATAGAAATTTGGGATGCCTTGGGGGTAAACTGGCGAACCCTGGAACTCAAACAAGTCCAGTCCATCTTGGCAGCAACTGGAATCGGATTCGTTTATCTTCCCAAACTGTTTCCGGAAGCGGCAAGTCTGGTTGCCTACCGCGAACAACTGGGAAAACGACCTCCAGTCGCCACCTTAGAACTGATTTGGGCTCCCTATCAAGGCGATCGCCACCTCGTCGCGGGGTTCGTCCATCCCCCCACTGAACTGATGTTTCGCGATGCTTTAGAATTACGCGGGGACTCCCGTTTAACCACCGTCAAAGGATTAGAAGGCAGTTGCGATTTACCTCGGGAACGCACCGCCATTATCGGATATGGCAACCCCTCCGAGACTCCTGCCGCTGCCGTCTCTCAGTCTGAATCTCCCCAATCCGATCCGTTCGAGCGTCTGCTGCTGCATCCTCGGGACTACGGATTTACCCCAGAAAATGTCCCCTTCCAATCGGAAGCATTCCCCACCCAAATGCAAGGAGTCCTCCACGGTGAACCCAGCGAACTGATGGAGTCTGCCGTTTGGAGTGGGGGGTTTTACCTCTGGCATTCTGGGATTGCCGGGGATCTGATTAGCGGCATTGCTCAAGCGCGGGAAGGGTTTAAGAGTGGTCGAGTTGCTGCTAAACTCCAGGAAATTACTCAGGCAGTGAGTTCGCGATCGCTCTAGCCTTAACCCTTGCGAGTCAAGATTAATAGACCAGAAACCCGGTTTCTTGCCCGAATTTATGACCCATTCCCAGAGATTTTGTGCAGAAACTAGGTTTCTCACCCCTATACCGATGCCCTAGCAAACGATGAGCGAATCCATTCCAACCCCTCCCCAACTTGCGGCCCTCATCCTCGCCGGAGGCCAAAGTTCCCGCATGGGGGAAGATAAAGCGCAAATCCTCTGGGAGGGTAAGTCTTTACTCCAGCGCGTCTGTGAAGTAGCCTGTCACTGTGCGCCCCACGTTTATTACATCACCCCTTGGCCGGACCGCTATGAGTTGATGTTGAGTCCGGAACAGCTCTCGGGAAGGACAGTACAGGCACTGGCAGAAACGGATCACCAACGGGGTCCTCTAGGGGCGGTGTTGGAAGGGTTGAGTCAGATTGAGGCGGAGTGGGTGTTGTTGTTAGCCTGTGATTTACCCTTATTAGACTCGGCGATCGTCCAACAGTGGGCCAGTCAACTATGCAATCTACCCCTGGAGAGTCTGGCCCTCGTGCCCCAGCAGGGAACACTTTGGCATCCGATGTGTGGATTTTACCGGCGATCGGCTTTAGAACCGTTGCGGCAGTTTCTGGAGGAAGGGGGGCGATCGTTTCAATGGTGGTTACCCCAGATTGGGACTACTCCCCTGGAGGTAGGCCCTGCGGAATTTCGGATGTTAAGAAATTTTAATACTCCTGGGGATTTGCACGCCTCTAGTCCGGAGTAGCCTCCGGATTGTCGCCCTGGAGCGATCGCCAGAAGATTCCCGGGGAAAAATACCTTTATTCCCGGGAGAGAACCCTGAAAAATGGGTTTATTTCTTTAAAAATTATCCATTCGATGACAAATTATCGGGCAAATGCGATCGCGGACCCTCCCCCGGATCTAAGCCGTGCAAATCTGGGAATAATTCTTTGGAAAGATTTTAGAATCCTTGCTTATAATTTGTAGAGGAATCTTTACGATTCTCAACAGGTTTCTTTTTGAACCGTAATCAACCCAGTCTTTCAAAATTTTGAACCATGCCCCGGATACTCGTCATTGACGATGACCCTGCAATCTCGGAATTAGTCGCCGTCAATCTGGAGATGGCTGGCTATGAAGTCAGTCAAGCGGAAGATGGCATCAAAGGTCAAGCGCTTGCGCTGCAACTGATCCCCGATTTAATCATGCTCGATCTGATGCTGCCTCGGGTGGATGGATTCACAGTATGTCAACGGCTACGGCGTGATGAGCGTACAGCCGATATACCCGTCCTGATGCTGACAGCTTTAGGTCAAACTCATGATAAGGTCGAAGGTTTCAATGCAGGCGCTGATGATTACCTGACTAAACCCTTTGAAGTTGAAGAAATGCTTGCACGGGTGAGAGCCTTGTTGCGACGCACCGATCGCATTCCCCAAGCTGCTAAACACGCGGAAATTCTCAACTATGGACCCCTAACCCTCGTCCCCGAACGCTTTGAAGCCATTTGGTTCGATCGCACGGTCAAGCTGACTCACCTGGAATTTGAACTGTTGCACTGCCTGTTGCAACGTCACGGACAAACGGTCTCTCCCAGTGAAATTCTCAAAGAAGTTTGGGGATATGACCCGGATGATGATATCGAAACAATTCGGGTTCATGTTAGACATCTAAGGACGAAACTCGAACCCGATCCTCGACATCCTCGCTACATTAAAACGGTCTATGGTGCCGGTTATTGCTTGGAGTTACCAAGCACTGCACCGGCCAATGAAAACCCACAAGCCGTATAGTCTCACCCCACAAGGAAGGAAGAACCCGATGGGGAGTTTCGGCTTTTTGAACTCCCTGAAGTTCTACTCCTTTGGGTGATACTTCTGTGGGATCTGGGTTGTTCCACAATTCCATAGAAAAACGCTCCCCCACTCTGATTCAGGTCGCGGGAGAGCGCTGTTTCTAACAAGTTGCCGAAAACCTGACCGCCCGGATCAGCTTCCAGATGACTCTAAATAGAATCCAGCTTTTCCGACTCATCCGATCTGATGGACAGATCTCCTCGGTTCTCGCTGGATCCTATTTCCGGCGGTATTAGGGGGCCAAGGCGTTACCCCGGAGTAAGCTACCAATGGTTTTCGCAGTAATTTTCATCTGCACGAAAGGATTGGCGGGAACGACGGTTTTATACAGATAGCTGTCAAACGTCATGCGCTGAACATCCATATCCGCACACATTTCCACAAAGGCTTCCCGCGTGGCATCGGTGCGATAGAAGACTCGTTGCAGAATATCCAGAACTGCGTAGGTGATGCCGTATTTCTTATCCCAACGCTTCAGGTAAATTTTCAGTTCCTCTTCTGTCGGAACACGGGTCCCGCCTTCAGAAAACTCGACGATGGTTTCGGCACACATCCGGGCGGATTTGGCTGCAAAATAAATCCCTTCCCCAGATGATTTGGTGACGGTACCGGCAGCATCTCCGACGAGGGCGACGCGACCCACCACTCGACGCGGACGCGGATGTTCCGGAATCGGGTGCGCTTCCACTTTGATGATTTCGCCCCCTTCTAGCCGTTTGGCGGCCCGGGTCCGAATCCCAGCTTGCAGCTTTTTGATTAAGGCTTGGTTGACTTTCATGGTGCCGGTTCCGACGGCGACATGATCATATTTGGGGAAGACCCAGGCATAGAAGTCGGGGGAAACGTCGGTTCCCACATACATTTCTGCGAGGTCATTGTAATAGGCCATTTTGTCTTCCGGGAGACGAATCCGCTCCTGAAAGGCGATCGCATAGTTATAGTCCCCGGCATCAATGGCTTTGGCGACGCGAGAGTTCGCCCCATCAGCCCCAATGACCAGATCCACTTTTAGGGTTTTTTGGGTCCCTGCTACGGAGCCATCGGAATGGTCCGCATAGTGGAGGACATAAGGATCCGTATTGTTTGTGGGAATATCCAGTTTGTGAACGGTGCCATTAATCAGGTTTGCGCCTAATTTTTCAGCGCGATCGCGCAGGAATCCATCCAGGATTTCCCGGCGACACATCCCAATATATTCTTCTTGTTTTTCTAAATTGATATCGACTTCGATATTAGACGGGGAGATCATTTTCATTTTTCTCACCCGACGATCAATGATGTGATCGGGCAAATCAAACTCACTCACCATACATAAGGGTATGGCCCCGCCACAAGGCTTCGCATTATCCAGCTTGCGCTCAAACAGGTAGGTCTCAATCCCTGCTTTTGCAAGCGTTTCGGCAGCAGAGGAACCAGCCGGTCCCGATCCAACAACAGCAACCCGTAGTGCCAAAGAAGTTCTCCCTATCTGTCACGGTTACGGAAAGCAATCCTATCACGGACAACTCCCTTCTTGTCAGCTCAACCCCCCAGATGTGAAGAAAATGAAACAGAGCTTAATATTTCGACACAATTAGCCCGGTTTGGCGGATGCTGGAATTTAGTCTGGGTAAAAGAATAAACTTGGACTGAAAATAAGGGCCATTTTCCCTGGGGCAACATGAACTCGAATGGACTAGATTCGCTGCTGTTACTGGATTCGCGACTGTTGAGGGCGATCGCAGTCGCCTCGATTAGCGGCTATCAAAAACACCTCTCTCCCCATAAAGGCTTTTCCTGCGCTCATCGAATTCTCTACGGTGGGGACTCTTGTTCTCAATACATCAAAACTGCCGTAGATCAAAGGGGCTTATTTGAGGCGATCGCCTTATCTCAACACCGATTCGCCGCCTGTAAAGAAGCGCATCAGATTCTCCGGTCCCAAGTTTGTGCCAGCCGTCACCCTCAAAAAAAGCCCAACCGTTCCACTCCCAACCGGACCAGAGATTGTGCCTGTACCGAATTAAGCCCCGGAGTCGGTTGCGATGCCTGTACAGACAGCCTAGAGTGCCTAAACCTGTTCGATTGTTGTGGTGGAATTACCTGTAGCGACTGTACTCCCCTGGAAGATGGTGCCTTAGATTGTTCAAGTTGCGACTGCGACGTTAGCAGTTGCGGTTAATGTCAAACCCATCAAGAAGCAAGAAACAGTCTGTTTTCTAAAGTTAACGGACTAAGGCAGGCTTTGTCCTGTGAGGCTCCACTCTTCAACGTCCAGGTTTTTAGAACCCTTGGCAAACCGGATGGGGTATGAGTATCGGATTGAGTACCCTCAACTTTAAACCTCAAAAAAAGTGAATGAGTCCCTCACAGAAAACGGTTTAAAACCTTTTGCTTGAGAGACTCATTCAGTCTAATTTACCTTGTAGTAACTTGGGATTTTTCCCAATATTTTATACCCCAATTCGGCTTAGAGATTAATCCTTACCCTTGATGTTTTCAACTGCATTTTTAACCTGCTCGGTAAACGAAGTTGCACCATCCGCTTTAGCATCTGCGGGGGAAATCATTTTATCTTTATCTGCGGTCCCTTGGACGCCATTCAATCCGGGATTTGTTTCATCGATCTCATCTTTCAGGGTATAGGGATCATCTCCGATCGCTTCTAAGGATTTCTTCTCAATCTTTAGCATCTGATCCTCACCTTTCGTTGGGCTGCTCGTCGTTGCATAAGCCGGGAAAGCACTGGTGAAAAAGAGTAGGGCAGACACGCAGACGGCCAACAAAAAGCGTAGGGGACGCAAAGTCGGTAATTTTAAGCTGATAGACGACATATTATGGTTCTCCTGGTCTAAAATTTCAATTGGATGGGAATTCGGGGGTTGCAGGTCTTGCACCCTATCGGCTTCCCTTATCTGAGTTAAGGTTATCAAGGGATTGTGCCTACATACATCAGCCTTAAGATATAGATGAAGTAGTAAATTTAGAGGGCGATCGCTGCTTTTATCCTCAGACAGGTGGCTAGAGGAATTCATCACCTGGGTCCCGTTGAGACGGGAGATAGCCGATTTCAAAGCCCTCTCATGCGGGTTCCCCCCAGGGTGCATAATCTAATCGATCCCGAGGCGATCGCCTTAATCTTTTTGCTAGGCGTTGTCCCAATTCATTGTATTACTCTCAAGAGGATTCCCCCTAGGCAAAATCATCCTACTGAAAGCTTAAATCTTCGGTTAATTGAGTTAAAGTGCTCTCATGGATGTCTGGCAAAACGCTAAAAGCTGATGGGCGTTTTACAGGCCGTTGGCGGGGTCAATCCTTTTTTTGCCAAGGGTTTAATATATGCAAATGATCCGATCTGAAGACGAGAAGTAACTCGACGGATTGGAGCAAACAATCAGTCAGCAGACTTCTCCCAATCCCCCCTGAATTCAACAATTATTCCCCGGCATTCCCCCGAATAAAGTAGAGGGAAGCTAACACTGGATGGGTGGGATTTAACACGGGTGTTCAAAGCAGTCGAATGAAACTCCGTACCAGCACTCTGCGCCTCTTTAAATCGCAGATATTGAATAGGTAATCCGTGATGGGGTGAAGAGGTCCTGTGGTTAAGGATTAAAAATTGTTCAAATCATTAAAGAACTCTATGTAGTGACCCTCAATCATTATGACGTCGGGATAGGGAGGTTCGATGCTCGCGCCATAAGACTTTGAGGCTGATATTCATTGTCAAAATGGATTGAGACTGGCTATAGTACAGTGATATGTAAATATCCTCTGGAAAGCACGATACAGCATTTATCAAGGGATTGAGGTCCACTGATTGGGTCAAAGTCACCGTTGACCCAGGGAATTTAGGGGATCATTCGGAGTTCAGGCGATCGCAAACCGCTATAGAATTTATGATATTCATAGGGATATCAGTCCCCTCGAATCGCCACCTTTCATAAACTTCCCCTAGGCTCAAGGTGATGCGTCAGTCCGGCTGGGGTAGAATTGCCATCAGGGCTTCGATGGCAGGGGAGTCGCGTCGGGGTGCCTCCCGGTAGATACCTTCGGACTCATCCCCTTAAACCGGTTAGGTTTGAGAACTTCAGGGTAATTTTTCAAAGGGTTTGACTCCACCCAGTAAAGGTAATCTTTTTAAGAATATAGCAGTCTAAAAAGCTGATTAAATGATTGAAATAATCTCTTATTGTAGTACAGACTATGGGCGAGCAAGGTACATCAGCAATTAACGACTTGAATGTTCAAGAAATGCCGGAAAATAAAGCCGACATATTAATCGTCGATGATGTACCGACTAATTTGAGAGTATTAATCAGCTTATTAAGAAAAAATAATTATAATGTTAGAGGGGTAACCAATGGGGGATTAGCCTTAAAATTTGTAGAAATAAAAAAACCGGATTTAATTTTGTTAGACATCATGATGCCAGACATGGACGGATATGAAGTCTGCCAAAGCTTAAAAGAAAATCCTCAAACTCAGGATATTCCGATTATTTTTATCAGTGCGCTCACGGAAGGATTTGATAAAGCAAAAGCCTTTAAATACGGGGGAATCGATTATATTAGTAAACCCTTCCAAGTGGAAGAAATTCTGGCACGGCTAGAAACTCATCTTTCTCAACGGGCGCTGCAAAAGCAACTTCAAGAACAGACTCAACTTCTGGCTCATCAAAATCTGCAACTGCAAGCCGAAATTAATGAACGAAAGTTATTAGAAGAAAAACTGCGGTCTGCTGAGGAGAAAATGCGGGCAGTTTTTGAGGCAATGACTGATATTGTTACCGTGATTAGCATCTCAGAGGGAAATATTAGCAATCTGGATATTTTACCCAGTAACTGGATGCGACTATATCAGCCAGATTCTGACATTGTGGGACAAACCATTGAACAGTTATTTGACTCCAATACATCAGAAACTTGGTTAAATGTGATTGGTCAAGTATTAGAGAGGAGAGAAACGCTGCATTTCGATTACTCTCTTATTGATCGTGGACAAAAGATGTGGTTTTCTGCTGCAGTGTCGCCAGTGCGGGAAGATACGGTGATTGTGGTAGCCCGAGATATTAGCGATCGCAAACAAGCAGAAGAAGCCTTAATCATCGCAGAAGAACGGTATCATAGTATCGTAGAAAATGCCATAGCAGGGATTTTTCAATCCACAGTAGATGGACAGTATTTGAGCGTCAATCCGGCACTGGCTAAGATATATGGCTATGCTTCAGGAGAGGAATTACAACAGAGTATTCAAAATCTCAATACTCAACTCTATGTTAATCCAGAGCGACGCCAAGAATTTATAGAGTCTATCGCGGCTCAAAATTCCGTGTCTGGATTTGAATCCATGGTTTATTGTAAAGATAAAAGCATTATTTGGATTTCTGAAACAGCCCGGGCGGTGAGAGACTCTAGCGGAAATATTCTCTATTATGAAGGCATCGTTTCCGATATTACTGAACGAAAGTTAGCCCAAGAAGCCCTGAAATATCAACAGAACCAAACCGAAGCACTGCTGCTGAATATTTTACCTCAACCCATTGCAACTCGTCTGCAAAAAGGAGAAAATCCCATTGCTGACCACTTTGAAGAAGTCAGTGTCATCTTTGCCGATTTAGTCGGATTTACCGAGTTTGCCGCTAATAGGCCACCCAAAAAATTATTAGAATTATTAAATAAAGTTTTTTCTCAGTTTGACCAATTAGCCAAACACCATAACTTAGAAAAAATTAAAACCATTGGCGATGCTTATATGGTCGTCGGGGGATTACCGGTTCCCTGTGCTGATGCTATTTTTGAAGTGGCTCAAATGGCCCTGGATATGCAACGGGAGTTAGCGCAGTTAAATCAGCATACCGGACAAACCTTTGAATTAAGAATTGGGATTCATATTGGTCCTGCCATTGCTGGAGTAATTGGCATGAGCAAATTCATTTATGACTTATGGGGGGATACTGTTAATACAGCTTCAAGAATGGAATCGAGCGGATTGCCGGGAAAAATTCAGGTAACTGAGGTGGTTTATGAACGGTTAAAACACCGATTTGAATTTGAACAACGGGGACTGATTTCTGTTAAAGGAAAAGGAGAAATGCTCACTTATTGGCTGGTGGGAAACCAGTCCTAATCCAGGAGTCCATCCTCTTTCGGGGAAACCCTGAGATTTCTGCCTAGCGGCTGACTGGATTGTCCAATGGAGGGGGTACTCTCGTGCAAAATAGGGTCTTGCAGGTTTATTGTAGAATCCATGCTAAACTTCAAGTCAATTCAGCGGTGAAAACACACAGAAGAGGGGGTGGGTAAGCTAGGAACTTGTCCGGTGAACCCCTAAGTCGGACCGAAAGCCAATTCATAACTGGCCGATCGCTTTTGTCACGTTAGAAACTTTCCAATTTTAGCTGATCAATGGTAGGGGAAGAAAAATTGAAGCCGAATCAAACAACTGGAGTAAATTATCGCGGTATTATCGGAGCCATCCGGGGTGTAATCGCCGATCGCCACTGGCGCAAAGTGGCTAAATTGGTCGGATTGTTTTCGATCTGTGCTTTTCTGGCAATTAGTTGTGGCGATCGCTCTGAAACGACACAAAATACTGACCCGAATCGGATTTCTATAGGAACCACAGCCAAAATTAGAACGATTGACCCTGCCGATGCATACGAAAATGCTGCCGGAATGTTGCTGTACAACCTAGGCGATCGCCTCTACACCTACGAAAGCGGCACCACGACCCTCAAACCTCAACTCGCCACCGCACTCCCCAAAATCAGTCCTGATGGAGTCACCTATACCATTCCTCTGCGTTCTGGAGTCGTTTATCATGACGGCACTCCCTTCAATGCCGAAACCATGAAATTTTCCCTGCAACGATTCATGGAAAATGGGGGTTCTCCTTCATCTTTATTATCCAATATCGTTGAATCGGTAGAAGCCAGTGGTGAAAATGAATTAACCATCAAGTTAAAACAGCCATTTGCTGCCTTTACCAATTTGTTAACTTTCTCCGGTTTAGTTGCGGTTTCTCCTACCGCTTATCAAATTGGAGCGGGTCAATTTAAACCAGATACCTTTGTAGGAACCGGACCTTATAAATTGGTAAGTTATGGAACTGATTCTATCAAATTAGATGTATTTGAGAATTATTGGGGACAAAAACCGGCCAATACCGGCATTGATATTCAACAATTCTCTAGTCCTGCTAACGTTTATAACTCCTTTCGTCGGGGTGCGGTAGATCTGACCTATGGGACATTAGACTTGGATCAAATTACCAGTTTAGAAAAGCAAGCCCCTGACGAAGGCTGGCAAGTTATTTCTAATCGCAGTAATGGGGTTTATGTCTTAACCCTGAATATGAAAGATGAGGCATTAAAAAAACCAGAAGTGCGACAGGCGATCGCCTCAATCATTGACCGTCCCCTCTTACAACAGCGGATTTTTCAAGGGCAAATGGAACCGCTTTATAGCTTAATTCCCACCACCTTAGAACGGTATTATCAGCCAGTTTTTAAAGAGAAGTATGGCGATGGCAATTTTCCCCAAGCCAAACAACTCCTCACTCAAGCCGGTTACACCCCCGAGAATCCTCTGCAACTTCAGCTTTGGTATCGCTCCAATCTCCGAACTAATGCTGATGTCGCCACCACCATCAAAGCTGTCGCTGAACAAGAGTTAGAGGGAGCGCTTCAAATTCAACTGCAAAGCGTGGAAGCTGCCACCGCTTACAATAATTTGGATAAAGGGGTTTATTCCATGTTTATCCTCGATTGGACGCCGGACTTTTTCGACCCAGATAACTACATCAACCCATTTCTTTCTTGTGCAAAAGGGTCAGTTGAAACCGGATGTGAAGAAGGAGAAACTAAATTGTGGGGATCATTTTACTATAGCGATCGCGTCAATCAATTAATTGCTCGTGAACGTCAAGAACAAAACCCCGAAACTCGCCGCCAAATTTTTACCGAACTCCAACAAATTATCTCCGAAGATGTACCCTTTATTCCCCTGTGGCAAGGGAAAGAATATCTCTTTGCGCGTAAGGGAATCCAAGGGATGACCCTTGAATCCACTCAAACCGTGCCCTTTTGGACCTTGAAAAAATAAAGTCCATCCTGGGAGGCAGGGATGCGGCAGTTCCCCTGAACTTCTCCTCCCTCCACCCCCTTCTAAACCCTTGCATCTCACATATCACTCATGTCTCGTTCAAAAGCGCTTCAATCCTATATTCTCCTGCGGTTGCTATTAGCACCCTTGATGCTATGGACGATCGCCACCTTAGTTTTTTTGCTGTTGCGTGCCACCCCAGGCGACCCCATCGATGCAATTTTAGGCCCAAAAGCGCCGGAAATTGAAAAAATCCGGTTGCGAGAACAACTGGGCTTAGGTGCACCTTTGTGGGTACAGTACATCCGGTTCATGGGAGATTTGCTCAGTCTCGACTTAGGCACATCCCTCACCACCCGAGGACAAACCGTGTGGGAAATCGTCGGTCAATATTTCCCAGCTACGTTGGAAATTGCCGTGGTGAGTATGGCAGTTGCCTTAATTGTCGGCATTGGCGTCGGGGTAATTTCCGCCTCGAATCCCAATACCGGATGGGATGTGGGAGGACGAATGTTTGGCATCATCACCTATTCTCTCCCGGCATTTTGGGTGGGAATGATTATGCAGTTAATTTTTAGTGTGCAACTTGGGTGGTTTCCTGTCGGCGCACGGTTTCCCAGTACCCAAACCCCACCCACGGGCCCCACGGGACTGTACCTAATTGATAGTTTATTAAGTGGAAATTTGGGGAATTTTTTCACCACCTTGCACTATTTGGCCCTCCCTTCTTTGACGTTGGGAATTCTAATTAGTGGGATTTTCGAGCGTATTGTCCGAGTGAATTTGAAGCAAACCTTACAGGCGGATTATGTAGAAGCAGCTAGAGCAAGAGGGATACCGGAAACAAGAATTGCGATCGCTCATGCCTTAAAAAATGCCATGATTCCCGTAATTACGGTGATGGGATTAACCTTAGCAGCCCTTTTAGGAGGAGCAATCTTAACAGAAGTAACCTTTTCTTGGCCCGGATTAGCCAATCGACTCTATGAAGCAATTTCCTTACGGGATTATCCGACGGTTCAAGGAATTGTCGTCTTTTTTGCCGGAATTGTCGTCATTGCCAGCATTGGAATTGATTTGCTGAATGCTTATATTGATCCGCGAATTCGCTATTAAATAAAAAGCAATTCAACTGTAAGAAACCGGGTTTTGCACCCATTTTCTCTAACTCGCCGAGAGGGTCGAAAGCAACCCGGTTTCTCCACCCTTGACCTGAATCAAGAAACCGGATTTCTACAACCCTTGTTGCGATTATAGCGGTTTTCAAAGGATTGAGGTTCACTGAATCCCCCTTGTCAAGGATCTCATCCCGTCGAAACCCACTATATCCCCAATTTAGGAAAGAAACCCGGTTGCTCAACCTTTGGCGGGGAAATCCCCAACTCTGAAATTAATTAGAACGAGTACCCAGTTGTTGTAACAAGCGATCAACGCGACTTACTCCCGAAAAATTACCTTGTTTTTGGAATAAATCTCGGGCAGTTTGTAAAGCTTGAGTTGCTTGAGTCGGATTGCCTCTTTCTGATAAAACCATGCCTAAATTGCCGTAAGCTTCGGCAAAATTGGGGTTAATTTCAATCGCTTCTTGATAGGCGGATATAGCCTCTTGGAATTCCCCGCGATTCACTAGAATATTCCCCATATTATAATAAGCTTTATCATACCGAGGCTGAAGACGAATTGCTTCTCGATAGGCAGCGATCGCCTCATCGAACTCCTGTTGTTGTGCCAAGGCATTGGCTAAATTATAATGAGCGGCAGGTAATTGAGAATTGGTAGCAATGGCATTTCGGTAAGCAGCGATCGCCTCCGGAATTCGCCCCAGATTGACTAAGGCAACTCCCATATTGATTTGTGCTTCCGTAAAATTAGGATTAAGGCGAATCGCTTGCTGATACGATGCGACTGCCCCTTCTAAATTCCCCTCATCTTGAAGTCTTGCACCTTCGCTATAATACCGTTCCGCTTCCGGGAATTCTTCCATTCCCTGCGCCACCCAAACTACCCCTGAGAGTTTAGAAATCTCGAAATTCTCTCTCAGGGATGGTGCGATCGCTTGTACCTTGGGGGTTACCCCGAGAACTAGCAAAATTGATATCCCTAATGCTTGTCCGTAATGAATGTTACTCCACATGAATCATTCCCCAAACCCTCAAATGTCGAATAATCGGTTTATTCTCAAGTGTAGCGAATAAATGCAACTGTTCTGAAGTTTCCACCCTTGAGGGCATTTATCTCCGCAATTGGGCGATCGCCTTATTCTGGGGTGAGAATCTCTCTGTATGCCGCGAGAGTTTGTTGGGCGATCGCATCCCAATCGTAATGAGTCGCCGCATACACCTGACCCTTCTCTCCCCGCTTCTGACACTCCTCGGGATTGGCGACTGCCTCCGAAAGCAACTGCGCGATTTCCTCTACTGTCCCCTCTCCCACCCAACCTGCACCCGCTTCCAGCACATCTTCCCAAATATAAACCCCCCGAGACACACAAACTGCGGTTCCTGCTGCCATTGCCTCTGCCACCGCAATCCCAAAGTTTTCATAATAAGAGGGTAGTACAAAAATATCCGCTGCTTGCAGCAATGATACTTTAAACTCTCCCCGGACAAATCCCGGTAAACGAGTACAACCAGCTAAGGGAGAAGCAGCAATTTTTGCTCTAATTTTATCCTCATACTCCGGATCTTGCGGATTGCTTCCCGCTAACACAAAATCAAACTCTAACCCTTGGGCGAGTAACTTTTCTAATGCCGGTAATAGTAAATCCAACCCCTTTTTGGGTTCAATTCTCGATAAAAACAAAACCAGAGGACGCTCACCGGATAGTCCCAATTCCTCCCGAATTTTTGTCTTTTGTTTCTGGCGTTCCTCTCGCCTCAATTCTCCTTCCATTCCCGGTAAATTTACCCCTAA
>CBFGOM010000038.1:0-35990 GCA_965650385.1 uncultured Oscillatoriaceae bacterium | reverse complement strand
ATGGATTAAGAGCAGACATTCTCAAACTGCGGCAAAAGTATCGGGAACAAGAAGCCCTCGGTCAACACGCCCAAATTGAGGCAGTAGAGACAACTGCTCCACAGGAAGACGAGACCTCCGTTGCTGAAAACTCTCCTAGAGTTGAACCGCAACTTTCCGCTCAGGCTCATGGGATAGAACCGGAGCTACTCGAAACCCGTTACGTGGATAGTTTACGAGCGGAAATCGAAAAACTTCGCGAAAAATACAAAACTGATAACCTCAGTTTAGAAGCCAGCGGGGAATCCGTTCCAGCGACCCTTCCGAATACCCTGGCGGTTCGGACGACTTCCACTGCCCCCGCTGGACCATCAGAACGGATTAATCCTCAGTTCAACCCACAGCCTAACGAAACCTTAGAAAACGCCCCCAGAGCACAGGAAAGCCAAAGAGAACAGCTCGTCGCGGTAGCGCCCGTTGGCTCGGAAGCTTATGCACCCTTGATGCAGCCTGCTGTGGGACAGATAGTCTCTCCGGAGTTGCCCCCGTTAAAAACCCCAGATACCTATCTCCCCGACAGTCAGCCCACCTTTAATGGCTTTATTTGGCCTGCTCATGGTGTGTTCACTTCTGGTTATGGCTGGCGCTGGGGTCGGATGCACAAGGGGATTGATATCGCCGGACCCACTGGCACCCCGATTTATGCCGCTGCCACTGGCATAGTGATTACTGCGGGGTGGAACTCCGGTGGTTATGGAAATCTGGTTGAGATCGAGCATCCTGATGGCAGTGTTACCTTATATGCCCACAATCACCGGATTATGGTGCAAGAAGGACAGCAAGTCGAACAAGGTCAACAAGTTGCGGAAATGGGAAGCACTGGCTTCAGCACTGGACCTCACCTGCACTTTGAAATCCATACCGCTGGACAAGGTGCAGTTAATCCAATGGCTCTGCTGCCACCTGAATAAAGAAGCAATTTTAAGCGGGGATTTCGGAATCATATCTGACTTCCCCCTCTTGATTTAGCCCGTAATCATACGGGCTTTTTTATTGGGGGAGATGGGGGAGATATTGGGGGAGATGATGCGGTAACGAGTTGCTGTTGTTAATCAAACTTGCCCATCTTCCCCATCTTCCCCATCCTCAACCATCCTCAACCATCCTCAACCATCCTCACCCGATCGCTGAAGCGCCTGCCGGAATCCTAATACAATTAAAATGTTAGAGAGGGTCAAAAATACCTCGGCCCCTCCATGCAAAACATCTACATTTGCTAAGGACTGGTGATAGACTTTGAGGGCATAAATCCCTGTGGGAATGGTCACGGCAACAAAGACTAAAGTGCCGTAAAACCCAATCAAGGCTAACCGTGGCATTTTCCCCGATCGCGTGATAAACCATAAAAATCCTAAATAAGGAAATAGGGAAACTGCAAACAAAGTATCTTTAGAAATCATCGGTTTATCTTAAAAACTTCTGGATTTTATCTACAAAATTTCGGGGAGTGAATTAACGAATTTGCCAGGTTTTATCCTGTTATTTTTTCCGCCCATCTTCCCCATCCTCCCTATCTCCCGTCTCTTGATGGAGGACCGATCGCCGGTTCTTGACTCTCCTCTATTACTGTAGAATCCTGGGACTTGTCCTGAAGTTTTGCCGATGAGCGCCAAATCCACCAAGCCGCTAGACAGAGGGTACAGTTTCCTACTACCGTCATGGTGGCTTGTAGGGTGACCAACCAGTCTAAGGAGGTGGGATTATCAAAATAGTGCCAGGTGCAAGCACACATCGCCCCCACCAATGCCGGAAGCATGGCAAAGGATAATCCTCGCCAATAGCGATCGCCTGTCAAGTCGCCATAGCGCCAAATCAGCCAAATGGCGGCGATCCACTCAATGACGCTGGAAATGTGAATCATCCAAGTGGGAATAGATAGGGCGTGCATGAATTTAATCAGTAAAAAATAGACAATACAAGAGACCCTTTGCCTTTGTTGTGTTTTATTTTAACTCGATTGGGTAGGACTCCAACCTCTTGACAAGGGTGATGGGTTAATCCTGTTATGAGGTAAGCGCAAAACATTTAATCCATTGCTGAGTTTGACAGGAGAAAGATTGTGGGGCCAATTCGGGCGGTCTGTTGTGGATATTATGGAAAAGGGAATGCCGGGGATGAGGCCCTCTTAGCCTCGTTATTGCAGATGCTGCCGGAAGGGGTAACCCCGGTGGTACTCTCGGGGAATCCTCCCCAGACACGCGATCGCTACCAAGTCTCTGCCTACAATCGAATGTCAGCCCTTTCCGTCGGGCAACTGCTGCGGCAGTCAGATGTGTTTATTTGGGGGGGAGGTAGTTTAATCCAAGATGTTACCAGCGCAGTTAGCCCGTTATATTATGCTGGGTTGATGGGATTGGCGCAGGGACTAGGATTAAAAACGATCGCATGGGGACAAGGGGTCGGTCCTTTACAACGCCCCTTAACCCGCCAGATTGCAAAACAGACTTTTTCTCGATGTACTCGGGTGAGTGTGCGCGATCGCGGTTCTGCTGCTTTACTCGCCGAATGGCAAATTCCTTTTACAATGGCACCGGATCCGGTTTGGGCATTAGAGGGGAAACCTGTTCCCGGGTTGTGGGATTTACCCGCCCCTCGGGTTGCGGTAAACTTGCGATCGCATCCTCTTTTAACTCCCGCCCGATTAGATTGTCTCACTCGTGCTTTAATTTCCTTTCAAAAAGCCACGGATACCTGTCTGTTATTGGTCCCGTTTCAAGCGTCTCAAGATTTGGCGATCGCTCAATCCATTCAATCTCAACTTCCCGGGCCCAATCATTTGTTTATGATTGAGGACCCCCGGGAACTCAAAGGACTTTTTCGGGGGGTTGAAATGACTATCGGAATGCGATTTCACAGCTTAATTATGGCCGCTGCGGAAGGAAGTCGCTGTTTTGCTATTAGTTATGATCCCAAAGTGACTCAACTCATGGCAGAGTTGGAACTCCCCGGGTGGGAATTAGCTGATATCCCCGAAGACCCCAATGTCATTAGTAAACTTTGGATAGAACACTATGCTAATGGTGAACCGCTTTCTGATATTTCGATTCAAGCTATTGTCGATCGCGCCTTGATTCACGAAGAACTCTTACATCATTTTTTTGCGAATTTTTTCAGCAGTTTTTAGGGAATTTTTAGTCAATGAGATACCCGGAACTAAAATGGATTTTGTAGCGGTAATTTAGAGCCGATTATATGGAATTCAGTTAGGTTTATTAAACCCTGCACCCTGTTCGCGGAGCGTTCCGCCCCGAACGGGTGGAGCTATAGGTAAAAAGCCAGCGGGCGCTTAAGAGAATATCGGGTTTTAGTCACTGGATTTAGTATTGCTCCAGATTTTTTACAGAAACCTGCTTTTAAAGCCTAATCTTCCCTATGGTGAGCGGATTGTTAGAGTAGGTAAATTGAAGCAAAATGCGATAAAATTGTAATATCCATTGCCTAACTTTCTAGGAGGTATTTAGATTGGTTCGAGTACGAGTCCGACAGCACGTTAATCCCCTGAGTTATGCGTATCAAAACCCGATTGAACCGCCAATTTGGTCAGAAATCTATACCCATCCAGCCCAACCTTTGCATTTAGATATTGGCTGTGCTTGGGGGCGGTTTTTATTACAAATGGCGGCAAGGGAACCCGATTGGAATTTTTTAGGAGTCGAGATCCGCGAACCGTTAGTAGAAACGGCCCTCGCTGAACGGGATGTACAGGAATTAAACAATTTACACTTTATTTTTTGTAATATCAATCATGCCTTTGTACCCTTGATTGAGAGCTTACCTCCCGGTATTTTGCATCGAGTTTCGATTCAATTTCCCGACCCTTGGTTTAAAAAGCGCCATCAAAAACGGCGAGTGGTTCAACCGGAATTGGTAGAAAATGTGGCGAAGTATCTCGTCCCGGGGGGGATGGTTTTTTTACAATCGGATGTTCATGAAGTGGCGGTAGAAATGCGCGATCGCTTTGCGGAACATCCGGAGTTTGAACGGCAAGGAGGAGAGGATTGGTTGCCGGACAATCCGATGCCGGTAGCGACGGAACGAGAACAGTCAACCTTAGAGAAAGATGAGCCAGTTTACCGGGTTGTGTTTCTTAAAAAAAAGGAAATTCCTAAATAAAAAGAGAAAAGTATGGGGAATGGCAGTATCCG
Source organism: uncultured Oscillatoriaceae bacterium (assembly GCA_965650385.1). Taxonomy (GTDB): domain Bacteria; phylum Cyanobacteriota; class Cyanobacteriia; order Cyanobacteriales; family Laspinemataceae; genus Laspinema. The sequence goes on along the minus strand of CBFGOM010000038.1, from coordinate 31,806 downwards.
ATCGGGCGGTCATTTAAACTGAAAGATGATTTTCTTTTTTTGAGGGAGACTAGAGAAGATGAATCCAGACGATCGCCCCGATCCGATTCCTCCCCACGGGAATCAAAATTTCCGACTAGGGATTGCTCGATTTTTTAAATTTCGCGAAAATCATACGAATTTTCGCACGGAAATCATTGCTGGAGTGACTACGTTTATGACGATGGCTTATATCTTAGCCGTGAATCCAGCAATTTTATCTAATGCGATATTTTTAGACAGTCCCGGGGATTTATTTGGAGAGTTAGTAATTGCCACTGCACTCTCATCAGCGATCGCCACTTTAGTAATGGCAGTGACATCTAACTATCCCTTTGCCCTCGCGCCCGGGATGGGATTAAATGCTTTTTTTGCCTTTTCCGTTGTCATTGGTTTAGGCATTGAATGGCGGGTTGCCCTCGCTGCTATTTTTATTGAAGGGATATTGTTTATTCTCCTCACTTTTTCCAAGGTGCGAACCCAAATTATTACAGCGATTCCAGAATGCCTGAAACAAGCGACTGCTGCTGGCATTGGCTTTTTTTTAGCTTATGTCGCCTTGTCTGGAGATCCGGCAACAGGAGGGGCGGGAATTATTGTGGCAAACCCGGTGACAATTACGGGATTGGGTAATTTGGGGGAACCGGCAACAGTAGTGGCGATCGCCGGAATTGTGATTACCAGTGCAGCAGTGGCGCGTCGAATTACTGGGGCGCTGTTGTGGGGGATTCTGGCAACGGCACTCCTGGGCTGGATTTTGGGCATTGTGCCGCCTCCCCAGGGCATTGCCGCGTTTCCCACGTTTCCCACCCATTTATTCGGGCAGGCGATCGCTGGTTTGGCAGGCATTGGCGGAAGCAATCTCTGGGATTTTATTGCGGTTACCTTTGTCTTTTTGTTTGTAGATTTGTTTGATACAATTGGGACTTTGGCAGGGGTGGGGGTCCAGGCGGGATACATTCGGGAAAATGGTGAACTCCCTCGGGCGACAGAAGCTTTGATGGCAGATGCGATCGGGACGACGGCAGGGGCGATTCTGGGCACTTCTACAGTGACGACTTATATCGAGTCGGCGGCGGGAGTGGCGGAAGGGGGGCGCACAGGGTTTACCGGGGCGATCGCTGCGTTGTTATTTGTCTTATCTATCTTTTTTATTCCGTTGTTACAAGCTGTACCCGGGTTTGCCACGGCACCCGCTTTAGTAATTGTGGGCGTGTTGATGGCGGGGAATGTGAGGCGGATTCGCTGGGATGACCCCGCCGAATCGATTCCTTCATTTTTAACAATTTTGGTGATGCCGTTGAGCTTTTCCATCGCGGAAGGGTTAGCAGTCGGGGCGATCGCTTATCCGTTAATCAAAACGTTTCAAGGAAAAGCGCGAGAAACTGCTCTCACTCAATGGGTTCTAGCGGGTATTTTTGTTTTGCGCTTTGTTTATATGGCAGTGACTCCCGCTGTGTAGACATCTCCTGCCCGGGAAAGGGCAAGGTATAGGGGTGGATTAAAGACGAGGTACAAGGGTGAGTCATGCACTCCCCCTCACTCACCCTTTGTTACTTTGTGTTAAGCTCCATAGAGATAGAATTTTTTGATAAATGTATCTAAAGATACCTCATCGGGTAGATGTAATAAAGAGCCGGATAACCCGTAGTTCCAAGGCTGAAACCAGTCTTTTGAGCGATCGCCAGACAAAGCGGTTAAATCTTGACTTTAACTAAGTAAATTAACTCAAAATTGCTTTTTTTATTCTTCTTAAAATTCAATTTTAAATCGTTCCAAAGGTTAAGGTGCAGATCTCCCCGGAGGTAGAGGGTGTTGCGGAACAATTCTACTTAGAATGGAAGCGTAAACAGGAATGAAGGATACATTTTTATCATGGCTTTAGTGAAAATTCACGATTTTTATCCCAATTATCGAGACGAAATTTTTGGCGGCACCGATATCAAAGGAATGGATATCTATGCCGGTACAACCGATGAAAAAATCGGGTCAGTTCACGATATCTTATTAGATGAAACGGGCCGTTTCCGTTACTTAGTTGTTGATACTGGGTTCTGGATCTTCGGTAAAAAAGTGCTGCTTCCCATCGGATCAGCTCGAATTGATTACGATGCCGGACGGATTTATGCGATCGGCTTAGTAGACAAAAATCAAGCCGAACAGTTGCCGGAATATGACGAACTGCAACCTATTGATTACGAGTATGAAGAGCGGGTACGCGATGTCTACCGCGATCGCACTGCGGTAACCGGCGCAGCCGCTACACCAGCCGTTTCCCAAGCAGACACCTATGATCGGGATACCTACAATTACGATCAAGAACCTCATCTTTATGACCGCAACGATACCGATCACCAGAATATCAAACTCTACGAAGAACGTTTGATTGCTAATAAGAACCGTTACAAAGCTGGAGAAGTTGCGATCGGTAAGCGCGTAGAAACTGAAGTCGCTCGCGCAGCAGTTCCCGTAGAAAAAGAGCGGATTGTCATTGAGCGCACCAGTGCCGGAATGAGCGACGCTCAACCTGTTGCTCCAGGAACGGTGAATTTCCAAGAAGGCGAAGTTGCACGCGCCGAAGTGTACGAAGAAACCGCTGATATCCATAAAGAAGCTTTTGTCCGCGAAAATGTCGAAATCCATAAGGAAGTTGAACGCGACATGGTAGAAGCTCAAGAAACCCTGCGTCGGGAAGAATTGCAAGTGGATACCGACGGTAAACCTGTGGTAGAACGACGCCCCCGGAAGTAATAGATTGTTGCTTCTGGATCTAACAAGAAACGGGCGCGGGTAACTTCTGCTTCTGACCCCCCAAACCGGCGAATCGGGCCGGAAGTTACCCCGAAAGATACCTAATCTAACCTGAGTCAAAAGCTGATTACACTAAGGCTTTTGGCTCAGGTAGAATGAATAAAAATGGTTTTAAAATTTTGTGAGAATTTTTCAAATAACACTAAAGGAACACTCAAATTATGAATGATCAACTAAGGGGGAGCGAGGATACTCTCGGGTATGCTCAGACTGAGGGAGAACTTCCTGCTCGATTGGATAATCTCAAGAGTCAATTGCTGGATTTTACAGTTCGAGATTCGGAAGGACAACCCCTCGGACGAGTCACGGATTTAACGGTAGAACGGGAAAACCAACTTAACTTAATTGTGTCTCTCGTAGACGATCGCCCGGGTCGATTAGTGAAAGTGAGTAGCGATTTAATTGAAAAAATAGAATATGGCACAAATACCGTTTTTGTCTTACTGACCCGAGAACACTTGGCCGCCCTACCGGAATATCAAACCCCAGTCTACCGAACTGCCATTGATGCCTCAGAATTACCAGGAGAGTGGGTAGAGCCGGTTCCCACCCCGGCGAGTCCAGACTTGATCGCCATTGAGGAGCGATCGCATCAAATTGACTCACAAAGTTCCTTGGCAGACTTTAAACAAGTCCGCAAAGAAGTGATTGCCCGTAACATTCCCCTACGCGAAGAACGATTAGTGGTGAATCGTCACAAGCGTAAAGTAGGTGAAGTGGTTGTCCGCAAAGAAATTGAAACCCGGATTATTGAAGTCCCGGTCCGTCGGGAAAAATTAATTGTTGAGCAAGTCAGTCCCGAGTATAAAAAACTCACCGAAATAATTTTAGGAGAGGCAGAAGGGTATCCCCTCTCGTCCGATGAAGCCCCCGGAAACACCCTGAGTACGTCAGGCATCCCCCAAGGACCAGGAACGAACCGAGTTAGCGGAGAATTTCACTCGCCGGAAATTGCTGCTCGAATTTTAGAAGAAATTTCCAAGCGACAACCCAACGGTTGTGCAACGGTGCGTATTGAACTCGTCGTAGAAGAGGAACGGTTTCGTCATACCTATCAGTCTTGGTTTGATCGCTATTCTACGCCGCAATCGTGAATTTCCCGGTCTATGAAACCCCGCAGGCTGAACCCTGGGGGGTTTTTGGAGTTTTTGTAGACCTTTTACCCAGCAAATATCGGTACAAAAAGGGGCGGTAGTATGAACCACAGCCCCTTTTTGCGTTGGGAATAAGGGGAAGTATCAACCGGATGCGCGATAATCGATCATCTGCTCCTCGTGATGATGATAGGCAATGATGCGATCGCGACCGGCAGTTTTAGCTTGATAGAGCGCTTGATCCGCACAGCGATACAAGGTATCCACTGTTTGACCATCGTCGGGATATTGAGCCACCCCGCCACTAAAAGTCAGGTGTAAACGCTCTTCCCCAATCAAAAAAGGTTCTACATGAAGCACTTGGAGTAACTCACTGAGGCGTTTGGCCCCGGACTCTTTGTTCATCCCATACATTCCTACTACAAATTCTTCTCCACCCCAACGCGCAACAATATCCTCACTCCGAAAGGTCCGGAGTAAGAGTTTGCCAAATTGCCGGAGCACGGCATCTCCCATTGCATGACCGTGAAGATCGTTGACTTGCTTGAAGCGATCAAGGTCTACCATCGCCAAACATAAGGATTGTCCATGCACTTGACACAGGTGCAGAAACTTATCGAATTCGGTGATGGATTTGCGCCGGTTCGCAACGCCCGTAAGCGGATCAGTTTCTGCCATATTTCGCAATAACTGAATGCGTTCGAGACGATTGAGAATACGGGTCACCAGTTCCGGCCCTACGATGGGTTTACTAATATAATCATCGGCACCGGCAGCAAATACTTGATGGACGATATCTGGACCGGTGTGAGCGGTCAAAAATAAGACGGGCAGACTGTTCCATCGCGGGTCGTTGCGAACAACCTGACAGAGTTCAATCCCGTTGAGGTGAGGTAATTCTACGTCGAGAATCAGCAGATCTGGGCAGGACAATTCTAGGGTTTCCCAGAAGCGCTGAACGTTAGAAAGGGCAATGGTTTTCATGCCCCAAGGTTCGAGAAAATGTTTCACCAAAGAGAGAATTTGCGGGTCATCATCCACTACCATGATTTTAGCTTCGGTGGTCTGAACTCCCTGCAAAACCTGTAAGACGGCTTCCATAATTTGAGCGGGTCTCACGGGTTTTTGTAAGAAAGCACGGCCTCCCAGTCGAGCAACTTCTAATCGGTCTTCTACCCGACTTTGGTCGGTAACAACCAGAACGGGAAGGGGTGGGAACCCATTGGCGAGTTCGGAGAGTAAGGATAATCCTTCTTCTTTATTGTTGGGGTGGATGGTGAGGGGATTTTCCGCCGATAAATCGAGTAAGACGGCATCAGGACGGCGATCGGCGATCGCGGTTCGGGCAGCGGCGATCGACTCACTATTGACCACCTTGATTCCCCACCCTTTGACCTCCACTCCTATCTGTTGGCACAGTTCTTGGTCCCCTTCAATCATCAGGAGCACGGGCCGATCGCTCAGGGGACTTCCCCTGCGGCGATCGCTCTGGATCGGGGCTTGGTCAATCTGCGATCGCAGGGCCCGTACTAATTCCGCGAGGTCCGCAGATTGGGTGGAATTCAGGGTGGGACTCTGCAACAACTGTTCTACTTCCCGGGCAATCACTGAACCTTGAGTTAACCCAAAGGTGCCTAAAGACCCGGCTAATTTGTGCGCCTCCTGTTTGGCTTGGGCGTGTAATTCTGGGAGGAGTTCGCCGTATTTTAGGGCCTGGGTTGCCTGTTCGATCGCCGTTACACGGTCTGCAATTCGGTCTTTGAACCGTTCCCAGACTTTGCCAATGGCCGCTACAATGGTCGGGTCCTGTTTGGCCGGGGTTTGGGGGTCTGATAAGTTCAGATTCAGCAGTTTTGCCACTTCACGAGCGAGTTGCTCCCCATCCAGAGGGTGATAAAGAAAGGTATTAACCCGATCTAGGGTTTCGGGTTGTTGTTGGGTGGTTGAGCTGTTGCGGGTTTCTTTGGGTTTTCGACTTTTGCCCGAAGGGGTGAGGGGATAAGGTTCTAGCCCTTTTATCCCACAATAAATCACCGGAATGGGGGGTGCGGATTGCCCTTTGTTACTGATTTGTTGCAGCAGTTCTGCCGGGGAGGGATGGCGCAAATGTTGATCTAAAATGACCAAGGACCATTGGCGATCGCTCAGTTCGGTTCGGGTATCTTCTCCCGTATGGGTAACCCGCACCACTGCATTTCCGAGGCGCTGTTGCAACCAAAATCCCAACTCGTCCGGCAACCCGGCCATCAGGATGCGCGGCGGTTGTACCCATTTTTCTTCCTGAAGGGGTTTGAGGCGATACCCCAATCCATAGACCGTCTCGATCGCATCCGGTGGCGCACCACTGGATTTAAGTTTTTGCCGCAGCCCTTTGATATGGGCTCTAATCGTATCTTCTGAGGGGGGTTCATCAAAAGCCCATAAATGATCCAGAATTGCACTGCGACTATAAACCCGGCTGTTGTTTCTCATGAACAGTTCCAACAGCCGATATTCCGTCGGCGTCAAGGTTACGGGTTGGTTGTTATAGGTAACGTCACAGTTACTCGGATTCAGTTGTAAAGGTCCCCACTCTAACACCGGGGGTAAAGGCGCTGTTCCCCGACGTAATAAAGCCCGAATTCGGGCGGTGAGTTCCGGCAATTCAAAGGGTTTGACCAGATAATCATCGGCCCCGGCATCGAGTCCTTTTACTTTATCTTCTGTGCTGTCTTTCGCCGTGAGCAATAGGATGGGCATTTGATAGCCACTGCTGCGTAACTTCCGGCATAAACTAATTCCATCTAGTTTCGGTAGCATGACATCCAGCAACAACAGGTCATAATCACAGGCTTCCGCTAATTCCAAGCCTAGTATCCCATCTGTCGCTACATCTACTACATGGTTTTGGTGTTTTAATGTAGTTACAATTGCTTGGGCGATCGGTTCGTCATCCTCCACCAGTAAAATTCTCATAGTAGTTTATTGTAAGGGTATGAATTAGACTCATAATGAGTCAGCGACTTAAAAAGCATCTATTGTTAATCCGGGGATTCCTGTCTGCAATTTTAATTAAAAATTTGCAGTCACTGAATCCGCTGCCCAAAGAGGTCTGTGCATAAACTCTCTGGACTGTTCAAGCTTCGGTGAAAAGAGAACACACCGTTAAGTTGAGGGCTTACGATTGTTCCAGATTGTTCAAGCCTGGAGCTATTTTAAAGATCTATCTGACAACCTCTACTCCATTCATTTCACTCCTTCCGAAAGATTACCTATGATTCAATTGTAAACTAAAGTCACGTCCATTCAGGAAATTACGGAGATAAAATCTATCCACAGTATCAGTATATTTTCTAGGGTAAAAGAGAACAAACCGCTAACTTAAAGGAAAACTACGGATGTAGTTTTAACAAGTATTTCAGAAAAATTCTGTGTTGACTATCCTGCCGGTGAGAGTTGATCCGGTGGCCCTCTGGCGATCGCCTACTTTCCCGTAGAAAGTCATGAATACCAAGGGGTAAAATTCCTCCGTATTCATCCGAAGTATGAATAATTGTTAACTTTCCCGCTCTATTTTGAAGGGGTTACTTTCCATTCCCAATAGAGTCCGACTTAAATTATCTGAGATCAGAGTGCATGAAAAACCCAATATCGGTTAACTGTTCCGACCTTATTCCTGAGATTTAGATGGGTTATCTCGTGTTTTTATTATCACAAAATCCGCTCAGGTTATGTTAAAAATTTTAACAAAATTCACCGCCTAACATAATGGGGATAAAACCCAGAGCGATCGCCCTTCTAATAACAGGCTGTATTTTATCCTACCATATCTCGGTACTCCTACTCAAGCGGGTCCTGGGAACTTCCCGAGGATTCTACTTAAGTTGAGGGGACAACATGACAGGGATCTCACCTAGGGCCTAGTCTGGATCCACGGAAATTCTAAGGATCATGGGCTCAGGAGTCTCCAGAGGATTACTTTTGTACAAGAATTCCGCATAACCCAAGTTCACCAAGGTGGTCCGCAATGAACCTCCCCGGATAAAATACCCGGTTTTTGGGGCGATCGCAGGGCATCCCGACTCAACCCCTATCCACTGATTCCCATCTATTCTCCAAAACAACGGCAAATTTAGCGCTGTCATCGCAGAAAGGGGGGAATTCATCTACAGTCTCTCTGAGAGCAAGCGAGATAGCCGATGGAGTCATCCGAACTGAACAGAAAAGCGTTATAATATCGCCGTTGACACCCAAAAACGTTGAAATCATCTGCTCATCAATATAATACCCTCCAACTCCTATGATTTTGAACGTTTATGTCATCACTCCCTCAAAAACAGTCTGGAATACACCGAGTCCCGAGGTAATTTTGCCCACCACTACGGGTCAAGTTGGAATTTTGTGTGGTCATGTGGCGATGGTTACTTTTATTGAAGTTGGCGTCATGAAAATCCGCTATCAAAAGACTTGGATTCCGATTTTTGTAAAGGCAGGAATTGCAGAAATTGAAGGAGATATTGTGACCGTTTTAGTCAATGATGCAGAACGGGGCGATCGCATTGACCCAGAAATCGCTCATGCGGAGTTAGAAAAAGCACAGAATCAGTTAACTGATTCCCAAAATTCCCGAGAAAAAATCCGCGCCCAGTTGTTTTTAAAACAAGCGCGTGCCCGGGATACTGCTGCCCGAGAATTCCCGCATTCTTTACACCTGAATATCCCAGATGTGATCGCTTCAAAAAATGTAGCCGCTTCCGCTTTGACCATGATTGAACATTTATAAAAGCGTTCAAAATTGCGGAGTTTATAGACCTATAAAAAACCACACCCTTTTCCCGTAGCGTTCCGTAGAGAAAGGGTGTGGGCTATCCTAAACATTAGGGCTTTTAAAAACCTCGTGGGGTATCATCCAGATTTTTGCGAAAATTGGCCCGATTTTGTAGGAGAATGAGGGCGTTTTCCCAGGGCGATCGCCACTGACCCTGTGACTACGAGCATTGCGCCAATTACGGCTAAAACTGTTAATTGTTCCGGGGCGATCGGTAGGGGAATTCCCAGAGAAACGACCCAGACTGAAACTAAAGTTACAATGGGCGTTGTTGCCAGAATTGCACTCACTTTTGAAGCATCCCAATGGGCTAAAGATTCGGCAAAAGCCCCGTAGGCGACCACTGTATTTAAGCCACAGAAAATCAACATTCCCCATTCTAATGCAGTTAGAGTTAACAGTTGGCTGGGGCTAGAAAAAGGCAGGAATAATACAGCACAAATTCCATACAACAACAGCATGATATTAGAAGAAGTTAGCTGTTGTAACAGTTGTTTTTGTGCTAAGGCATAAACGGCCCAAGCGGCGGCGGCTATCACGAGAATGATATTACCCATTAAATAAGTGCGGGGGGCGGCTAGGACGGTTTGTAATTGTTCATGAAAAAACACCACAAAGCCCAAGGTTAAAATGCCCAATCCGACCCATTGACGCAGGGTATAGCGTTCTTTAAAAATGGCGATCGCCCCTAATCCCATTAACACCGGCGCTAACTGAATAAAGACTTGAGCATTAGCGGGAGAAGTTTGCGCCAATCCTTGTAAATAAAGGCCATAATTAACGGCCAAAAAGCCGGTGGCGATCGCCAATAATTTCCAGGAAGTTCCTCGCAGTTTTTCCCAGGAAGGAAGTTGCTGGCGCATCCCTAAAACGCCCACTAAAATTCCAAATGACAAGGAAAAGCGAAACCAAGTCACGGTGTAGACATCAAGGGCTTGAAGGGTTACCTTAAGGGCGATCGGTAGCACTCCCCATAAAATAACCGTCACCAGGCACAGACCCAACCCCAACCGCCAACGCCCGGAACTTTCATGGAGTTTCATCGGGGATTTAACAGGCAGGGGAGGGGTTTGATTTTCTAAACTCATTACGTTGATTTAAGGAGGGGAAAAAAATGTCACTCTTCTATTATGCAACATTTTTCATCATCTTAAATTCGGTAGGGATGGGTTTGTAAAAACCCACACCCTCAAGGGTGGGGCTATACGGACCAAGCCTGCCTATTAAAGCCCCTCTTCTCCTTGTTCAGGGGGTTTGGGGGAATCTCTCTTAGAAGATTCTATTTTTTGAATTAACCCAATAACTCCAAAAACTCAGCTTCTGAGATTTGTTTAATCCCTAACTCTTGAGCTTTTTTCAACTTAGATCCGGCATCTTCCCCCAGGAGTAAATAATCTGTTTTCGCACTCACTGACCCGGTGACTTTACCTCCAGCTTTTTGAATTAAATCTTTGGCTTCATCTCGTTTAAGGGTGGGAAGTGTTCCCGTAATCACAAAAGTTTTACCGGCAAAAACAGCAGCAGATTTACTCGCAGGTTTTTCCGTAACTGGAGTGGCAGCAAATTGTAATCCAGCGGCTTTGAGACGGTCAATTAAAGTTTGATTAGCCGGAACTTTGAACCAATCGGCGACAGAATTAGCAATTTCTGCACCAATCCCATAAACGCTTTCAATTTGGGCAGCGGATGCGGCAGCTAATTGGTCAACCGTGGGGAATTTTTCCGTTAATAATTGAGCATTCACACTGCCGACATGACGAATGCCTAATCCATAGAGGACGCGGGACCAAGGTTTTTGGGTCGATTGGGCGATCGCCTCTACTAATTTCTGGGCGGATTTTTTGCCAAATCGTTCTAATTGCGCTAAGGTTTCTACATCCAGTTCGTAGAGTTCTGCAACAGAATTCACTAATTGGCGATCGACGAATTGCTGAACCAGTTTTTCTCCCAATCCGTTAATATCTAAAGCATCGCGACTTCCCCAATGAATGAGAGCACCGCGCAAAATTGCGGGACAAGATAAATTGATACAGCGGGTCACTGCTTCTGAGGCAGGTTTAACCACAGGTTGTCCGCATTCAGGACAGTGAGTGGGCATTTGGAAGCGTTGAGCACCTTGTAGGCGTAATTCGGGCAGAATCCGGACGACTTCGGGGATGATTTCTCCAGCTTTTCTGACGATCGCCGTATCGCCCAGATGCAAATCTAATTCAGCAAGGCGATCGCTATTATGTAAAGAGGCGCGAGAAACGGTGGTTCCTGCTAATTGCACTGGGGTTAATTCTGCCACGGGAGTTAAAGCCCCCGTCCGTCCGACTTGCACTGTAACGGCTTCAATTTGCGTTGGGGCTTCTTCTGCGGGATATTTGAGGGCGACTGCCCAGCGGGGGAATTTTTGAGTAAATCCCAGTTGTTTTTGTAGGGGGATGGGATTAATTTTTACCACCACTCCATCGGTCATATAAGGCAAATCTTTCCGTCTGATATCCCATTCATTATAATAGGATTCAACGGCTTCCAAGGATTGACATAAGGTGCGGTTGGGATTGACTTTAAATCCCATTTCTTGTAGCAGTTCTAAGGATTGCCATTGGGTATGGGCAACAACCTCATCCTCCACCCCCGGAATCTGCAACGTATAAGCAAAAAAGTCTAATCGTCGTTGGGCAACAATTCGGGAATCCAATTGTCGCAAAGTCCCGGCTGCGGCATTTCGGGGATTGGCAAATTCGGCTTCCCCCACTTGCGATCGCTCTTGATTGATTTTAGCAAAGATATCTAATCCTAAAAAAGCTTCGCCCCGCACTTCGACTAAGGGTGGGGGATTTTCTAAATTTAACCGCAAAGGAATTGCCCGAATGGTTCTAACATTTTGGGTAATTTCTTCCCCTTCTATGCCATCGCCTCGGGTTGCACCTCGGATTAATAAGCCATTTTTGTATGTTAAAGCTAAAGCTGATCCATCAATTTTCAATTCAGCAACATATTCCAAATTAGAAGTAGGAACAAGGCGTTGCCAACGGTCCTGCCATTGGGAAAATTCCTGGAGATTAAAGGCATTTTCTAAGCTGTACAAGGGGATGTTATGGCGGACGGTTTGAAATTGGGTGGCGGGCTTTTCTCCGACGCGCTGAGTGGGACTATCTGGGGTGATAAATTGGGGATTTTCTTCTTCGAGTTGTTGCAATTCTCGATAGAGGCGATCGTAAACGCTATCCTCCATGATGGGATTATCTAGGACATAGTAGGCATAGCTGGCTTTTTGGATTTGTTGGCGGAGTTGTTCGATTCTCTGTTGCAGTTCTAGGGTGGGTTCTGGCATGGATTTTTTAATATTTATGGTTTTGGAGTTGGGGTTGGGAAATTAAGAATGACTGGAGTCAATCCTACCAACAAATTTACTTTTGAGGGTTAATCCCTAGGGGTTAAATGTCCATCTTCCATTTTAAAGATGCGATCGGCATAGTGTTCAATGCGGGGGTCGTGGGTGACGATCGCCACAGCTTTTTGATGAGTTTTGGCAACGTGACTTAATAGCTGAATCACCGATTGTCCGGTTTGATAGTCTAGGCTGCCGGTGGGTTCATCGGCTAAAAGTAAGGGGGGGTCATTGGCGAGGGCACGGGCGATCGCAACTCGTTGTTTTTCGCCACCACTTAAGGCAGGGGGGAAGAAATTGGCACGATGGTCAATGTTTAACTCCTCTAATAAAAATTTAGCCCGTTGATGGGCAGCTACTCCCGATTTTCCGGCTAAATTTAAAATCAGTTTAACGTTTTCTAGGACGCTTAGAAAATTGAGCAGGCGGAAGGTTTGAAAGATGAACCCAATGTGTTTTAATCTAAAGTCCGTGAGTTCGGGTTGTTTCAGTCCAGTGACTTCACAATCGAGAATTTTTATCCGACCTTCTGTGGGTTTTCCCATACAGCCCAACAACGAGAGGAGGGTGGTTTTGCCACTGCCATTGGGTCCGCTAATCATGACGAGTTCTCCAGCATTTAACTCTAGGTTAACATCTTCAACGGCTTGCACTAGGTTCAGATTTTTTTGTCCATACATTTTGTACAAATGCTCGGCTTTTAAGATAGAATAATTCGGCATACTTAAGCTCTAAATACTTCGGCGGGATAGATATTTTTCAAGGTTCTAATCGGGGCTAAAGTGCCAATGGCCCCGAGGATTAAGCAGGCGACTAATACTCCAGACGCATCCTGCCAAGTAAAGACTAAGAGTAAGGACGGGATAACTTCAGTGAGTAAGGGGGCAAAGGAAATATCCACCATCAATCCTAGGGAAAAGCCTAATAAAGCAGCTAACATGGATTGTTTTAAGACCAGGATTCCTAAAAAGGTTTGGGATGCCCCCACGGCTTTTAACATGGCATAGTCTTCGCGTTTTTCGAGGACTGAAGTGTACATCATTAAGACAATCACTGTTCCTCCGGTAATAGCACCAAATAAGACAATTGTCCAGAGAATTGGCAAAACGCCTATTTCCATTTCTTCTACATTATTTTCAGCAAATTCCGCTTGAGGAATAAAGACTAAATCAGGGAATTTTTCCTCTAAGCGGGCGATGATTTCTGGGGAATCGGAGTCCAAGTTGAGGAGGAAAAAGCTGCGGACATTCCGTAACCCAAGTAACCGAGGAACTTCATCAATCCGAATAAAGGCAAATTGGCCGACAATTAAGTTAGTCCCTCGGCTAATTCCCACTATTTTAAAGGGATAGCCTTGCAGGGAAAGAGAATCACCCAGTTTCAGGTTATGCGTTGCAGTAAAAGCTCGGTCTAAAATAATGTCTTGGGGTTGAAGAGTGGAGGTTCCAGAACTGATTTCTGGTGCGCCAATTTGCCGGTCCGAGTCAAATCCGAAGATATATAAAGTAACCGTTTTATCAGGAAATTCGGCGGGGGCTATGACCCGGAGGAGACTATCGACACTTTTAACTCCCTCTATTTGGAGAAGGGAATTGCCGAGGTTTTCGGGTAAAAATGAAGAGGTTTTAATTAAATTTCGGGTGTTGCGTTGACTGACCCAAACCGATGCTTGAGTGTGTAAAACATAACTTTTCGACCCAAATTTTACCCCTTGGTAAACCCCGAGTAAAAATAGCATCAGCATAACGCTAAAGGCAATCCCCAGAACGGCGATCGCAAAGCGTCCTTTCGCTTCCCAAATCATTCGCAGAGCAACGGGAACCATATAGTGAGTATCCTATCCAATCGATGAAGTATTCTTGTTCACCCGTGAAGGCTATCATAGCGCGATCGCCCCGATAATCTGACGGCCTCTCCCTTCACTCTCCCTTGCCCCTGGGTGATTAACCCCGGACAGTCAGACTGATCCAACCCCACACCCTTTGCGATCGCCCAAAATTAAGGGATTGACAGAACTTCTAAATCATGCTTCAACCGGGAATCGTCGCAAACCATTCCGGTATAGTCCAAATCCGTCCAAAATTTCCGGTCGGGAAACGGGCTACAATAAACTTAGCTTGCCTAAATCAAAACATTACATTTACGCGAAAGATTTTATCTGTGGAATTGCCAGAAAACGCCGCAAAACAATCGTTTGAGTTTGACTCGATAGAGGAGGCCCTCGCTGAAATTGCAGCAGGCCGGTCCATTATCGTGGTCGATGATGAAAGCCGGGAAAATGAAGGGGATCTAATCTGTGCGGCTCAATTTGTGACACCAGAAATCGTGAATTTCATGGCGGTGCATGGTCGCGGGTTAATTTGTTTGGCGATGACCGGCGATCGCCTGGATCAGCTTGACCTCCCCTTAATGGTAACCACCAACACCGACACCAATCAAACCGCCTTCACCGTCAGTATTGATGCCTCTCCTCAGCAGGGAGTCACCACGGGCATTTCTGCCGAGGACCGCGCCCGAACTATCCAGGTTGCCATTAATCCCAACACCAAACCCAAGGATTTGCGCCGTCCGGGTCATATTTTCCCCCTACGGGCCCGGTCTGGGGGGGTCTTGAAACGGGCGGGCCATACGGAAGCTGCCGTAGACTTGAGTGAACTCGCGGGACTCTATCCGGCGGGAGTCATTTGCGAAATTCAGAATCCCGATGGCTCAATGGCACGATTGCCGGAACTTATCGAATATGCTGCCAAATATAACCTAAAAATGATCAGCATCGCTGATTTAATCGCCTATCGCCTCCAACATGAGCGATTTGTGATTCGGGAAACGGTGGCGGCATTACCTACGGAATTCGGCCAGTTCCAAATCTACGCCTATCGCAATATCCTGGACAATAAAGACCATGTGGCGATCGTCAAGGGAGACCCGGCCAATTTTACCGATAAAGCCATCATGGTCCGGGTCCATTCCGAATGCTTAACTGGGGATGCCCTCGGTTCCCTACGCTGTGACTGCCGAATGCAACTCCAAGCCGCCCTAAAAATGATTGAAAATGCTGGGGAGGGGGTGGTGGTTTACCTGCGTCAGGAAGGCCGAGGAATTGGCCTAATTAATAAGCTTAAAGCCTATTCTCTGCAAGATATGGGCTTAGATACGGTGGAAGCGAATGAGCGTTTAGGCTTTCCGGCGGATCTGCGCAACTATGGCGTAGGGGCGCAAATTCTTAATGATTTGGGGGTCAGCAAAATCCGCTTGATTACCAATAATCCGCGTAAAATTGCGGGATTAAAGGGATATGGCTTAGAAATGGTCGATCGCGTTCCCCTGTTGATTGAATCCAATCCGTTTAATTGCACCTATTTGGCAACTAAAGCGGAAAAATTAGGGCATCTGCTCTTACAAACCTATTTGGTTACCGTGGCAATTCACTGGCAAGAACCGGATCTGGAGGAAAGTCCTCCCGCCCAAGTCCAAGCCTGGTATGAACATTTAGAAAAAATCCGCGAACTCGCCGATGAGCACCATCTGGTCCTCCAAGAGGAAAAACGACCCGTCACTGTGGCCTTATTTGGCAAACCCCAGTTAACCTTTCACCTGGGATTTGATCAAGCCCATTTAGCGACTACGGATTGGTTTACCCATGCCGAACATCCCTACATTCAGGCAACCTTTCGGATTCTCGATCGCCTGATCCTCTGGGCTGATATTGATCAACTCCAGTTCCTGATCTCCACCGGCGTTGATCCCTTAACCAATTTGGGGGGGCAACTGCAACGCCAGTCTTTCCCCTTGAACAAAATGCCTTCGGAACTTTGCGATCGCCTACATCCGCAAGTGATCTATTGCTTTAAAGGGTAAGGGGGAAAATATCGGAATTAGAGGTGAGAAATCGAGGCTGATTTCCTAGGGTAAATGGAGCGGAGATTAAGTAGCTGTTGCTACAAGTAGGGGGATAACTCTCCCGGAAATTAGGGGGTGGATTAAACGCCTTTCCAAATTCTCATCCTCCCCCTTGATCCACAGCAAAGGAGAAGATTTGAATAGTTTAGATCAATAGCCAATTAACGATTGGGAAAGATTTGAGTAAAAATGCCCGCTTTTCTTGTTACTTTAAAACTATAAGTTTTTGAGTAAACTTCCCATATCCAAATGTAAAGAGTTTCAATGGTGCGACCCATCCCCCGATCGCCAGTTTTCTCCTATAGCGCGGCTATCTTAGCTGTGATCATTGCCTTACTCCTGACCCTTGCCTTCAAACCCCTCTTGGCTTCCACCCTGTTTCTGTTCTTTTTTGTAGCCGTCACAGGGGTGACTTGGTATGGGGGAATGGGTCCAGGACTGGTAACAACGGTACTCTCGGTGTTAGCCCTCGACTATTTTTTGCTCGTGCCAGTCCATAGCGTAACAGTGTTCAGTGGACCCAACCTGTTGCGAATCGGGTTGTTTGTCTTAGCTACCTTAGCGATCGCCAAGCTAAACGCTAAACTGCATCAAACAAAGCGCCAGTTAGAACTTAGCTTGAGTCAGCTTCAGCAGAGTGAGGAACGGTATCGTCGGATCGTCGAAACCGCCTCAGAAGGCATCTGGATTTTGGATGAGATGGGGCGAACCCGCTATGTGAATCAGCGAATGGCTCAAATGCTGGGCTGTTCTCCCGAGGCAATGCTCGATCGCTCGTTTTTTGACTGGTTTGACCAAGGCGATCGCCCCGAGGGATACCAAACCCTCAAGCAACCCTATCCCGGATACCCCGAACAATGGGATGGGCGATTTTGGCGTTCTGATCGGACCTTGCTTTGCGCGATCGTCTCCATGAACTCCATTTTTGACGACCAGGGTCAGTTTCAAGGGACCCATCTGATGCTCACCGATGTCAGCGATCGCCAACAAACCCAAGAACGCCTCCAACTCTCGTTAGAAGCAGGACGGATGGGATTTTGGGATTGGAATCTGGTCACCAACGAGATTGTGCGATCGCCGAACCTGGACGAAATTTACGGCGTGAGTCCGGGTCAGTTACGAGGAACATTCGATGGATCTTTAAGCTTGATTCATCCCCAGGACCGGGAACGCGTCAAAGCGGCGATCGCCTCGGCCCTAGACGAAACCATCCCCTACAGCTTAGAATTTCGGATTCAGCCCTCTCCCGAGGAGATTCGCTGGATCTTGGGCAAAGGACGCGTCTTTAAAGATGCGAGTGGGAAAGCTGTCCGAATGATCGGGATTGTCATGGACATCAGCGATCGCAAACAAACGGAAGAGTCCCTACAGCAGACTCAACAGCGATTCGAGACCTTTATGAACTATAGCCCCGTTGCCGCCTACTTTAAAGACGAAGCCGGACGCTATTTATATGTCAATCCCATGCTGGAACGGCTGTGGCAGCGACCCCAACAAGAATGGGTCGGTCAAAGCGACAGGGACCTGTTTCCCGAGGCGATTGCCCAGGAACTACAAACCCATGATGCGATCGTCTTAGAAACCGACCAGGCCCTAGAATTTTTAGAAACTGCCGAACACCCCGACGGGAAGCATTATTGGATTTCCTGGAAATTCCCCATGCGCGAACCCTCCGGAAGACGCTTGCTGGCGGGAATTTCCCTCGATATCACCGATCGCAAGCGCACGCAAGAAGAACGGGACCTCCTCCTAGCGGACCTCGAATCCCAACAACAACTCCTGAGTGCCGTGTTGCAGCAAATGCCTGCCGGGGCGATCGTTGCTGAAGCCCCCTCCGGGCAGTTAGTCTTGATGAATCAACAAGTGCGAGAAATCTTAGGGATTTCCCAAACTCCCCTCATCACCATCCCAACTTATCTCCATACTTCCTACCAAATTTTTCACCCTGACGGTCAACCTTATGACCCAGACGCCTTACCCTTAACGCGATCCATCTCCACCGGAGAGGTTGTAGTTGAAGAAGAAATGCAAATTCAACGGGCCGATGGGACCCGGGTCACCGTCCTCGCTAACTCCGGTCCCATTCGCAACGCCGAGGGCAAAATTGTTGCCGCCGTGGTCACCTTTTATGACATCACCGCACAAAAACAAGCCCAAGCAGAAATCAAACGGTATGCCGATGTCGTCAAAAATATTCAAGTTGGCTTAACCGTCTGGCAACTCACCCCAGGAGAAGAACCCCCTTCCTTTGAACTCATTAGTGCTAATCCGGCGGCGAGTCAACTGGCGGGACAAGATTTAAACCGGGCTGTGGGAATGCGGATTGAAACTTTATTTCCCTATCTCGTGAAAACCTCGCGAATTGTCGAATTACAAGAGGTTTTGAAGAGCGCATCAGCGCGAGATTTTCCCGAAGTTATCTATAGCGACAATGCGGCAGAAGAACGCTATTGTTCCTTAAAAGCATTTCCCCTCCCCGGTCGCTGTCTTGGGTTAGCCTATGAAGATATCACCGATCGCAAACAAGCTCAATTTGCCTTACTCGAAAGTGAACAACGCTTTCGGACAATGGCTGATGCTGCGCCGGTTTATATTTGGTTAGCGGGCACTGATCAGCAATGTTATTACTTTAATCAACCTTGGTTGGAGTTTACGGGTCGAAGTTTAGAAGAAGAAATTGGCAAGGGTTGGGTTCAAGGAGTCCATCCTGATGACCTGGAATTTTGCCTTAATACTTATCATCAAGCCTTTGACCTTCGTCAACCCTTTGAGATGGAATATCGCCTGCGCCGGTATGATGGAGAATACCGATGGGTGTTAGATCGCGCCGTGCCTCGGTTTTCCCCAGATGGCCGATTCGAGGGATATGTCGGGTCTTGTATTGATATTAGCGATCGCAAAATTTACGAGAGTGAAATTAAGCGCCTCAATGCTAGTCTGGAACGCCGAGTCAGCGATCGAACTGCCCAACTAGAAGCCGCTAATCAAGAACTTGAATCGTTTGCCTATTCGGTATCCCATGATTTGCGTGCACCCCTGCGACATATTAGCGGATTTGTCAACTTGCTCCGCAAACGGATCGAACCGTCGCTTGATGAAAATAGTCAGCGGTATTTGGATATTATTGTTACCAGTACCCATCAAGCCGAAGAGTTAATTGATAATTTGTTAGCTTTTTCGCGCATGGCCCGTTCTCAGATGCGCTTCATCAAAGTGGATATGAATCAACTGGTCAAAGAGGTGCGCCAGACTTTGGAAATGCAAAGAAGCGATCGGCAAATTATTTGGGAGGTTGCCTCATTACCCCCTATTCAAGGGGAACCTACCATGTTAAGATTAGTATTCCAAAATCTTTTGGATAACGCAATTAAATATAGCCAACGTCGGAAAGTTGCTGAAATTACCATCAGTTTTTATGAAACCGACCTCGAATTTATCTTTTTTGTGCGAGATAATGGCATTGGATTTGATATGCGCTACGCTCACAAACTCTTTGGGGTTTTTCAACGCTTGCATAGCAATCCCGATTTTGTCGGCACCGGCATCGGACTCGCTAATGTTCGCCGGATCGTCCATCGTCATGGAGGCCGCACTTGGGCCGAAGGTGAGGTAGATTTGGGTGCAACCTTTTATTTTTCTCTGCCTAAACAACCAGAAGAGGAACAATTGGAGGCGGATCATCAGGCGATCGGGTCAATCTAGTCTAAGTGGGGTTATATCATGTTCTACGAAACCGTTTTTCATAGGGAGAGAAACCGGGTTTTTTATTATAAAATAAAATCGAGTTGTTATACCGATTCTGGTTAGTAAAAGTCGGTTTTTGCTTTGACGGGCAAATGACAAAAAATCCTTATTTCTTGTGGGAGTAAATGCTTGCGCCCAATCCAGGGCCTGCGCATTGCACCCCTACAAATACACAAATTCAGGGCTATTTTTTATAGATTTAGAGCAACCAAGTTCCGCATTAATACACCTTGTTCCGCATTAATACACCTTTCAGAACCCAATTTAATATAAAAACCCTATTTCTTACACTAGCGGCGAAAGAAACAAGATTTAGAGTCAGGGAATAGATCTCTGGCAAAAAAGGATTGCTCCCCCCAAGCCCCCTGAATAAGGCCAATTGGCTTTTGAGAATTTTGTCAGAGGTCTAATGACTTTGGAGAAAATTTCCCATTTTATATAATAAAACAGAATCCGCAATTATTGTCATCCCAGAAAAATAAGATAAAATTCGAGCGTTATATAATACTTAGCCCCGTCATGAACAAGGGAGAACAAAGGATGGACATCAAACGCATTTTACTGGTAGAAGATAATGCCAATGATATCGAGCTAATTTTGACGGGACTGGCAGACAATAACCTAGCTAATGAAGTGATCGTTGTGCGCGATGGGGAAGAAGCGCTCGATTATTTATTTCGCCGGGGTATCTTTAGATTGAGGCGAGAAGGACATCCCATCTTAGTGATGCTCGATCTCAAACTGCCCAAAATTGATGGACTGGAAGTGCTGGCACAAATGAAGTCTACGACGGATTTGCGGCAGATTCCCGTGGTGATTTTGACCGCTTCTCGGGAAGAATCGGACCTGATTAGCAGCTACAATCTAGGGGTGAATGGCTATGTCATCAAGCCCTTAGACTTCCACGAGTTTGTTGATGCCATCAAAAGCCTAGGACTATTCTGGGCTGTAGTCAATCAACCGCCTCCGGGCTCTTTGCCTGCTGTTGCGCGAGAATGAGTCACCTAACTAAACGAATGATGGACGGTTAAAGTGCTGCATATCCTACTGCTAGAAGACAGTCTGCTGGATGCAGAGCTCATTGAGGCCCACTTGCAGGAGAGCGGTCTCAATGTGGCCTTGACGCGGGTAGACACCTGTGAAGCCTTCCAAGATGCCCTCGAAAGCGGGTCGTTTGATGTGATTTTAGCCGATTATTCCCTCCCCTCTTTTGATGGATTTTCCGCTTTGAAAATAGCCCACCTGAGATGTCCGGACCTGCCTTTTATCTTTGTGTCAGCGACATTGGGGGAGGAAGTGGCCCTGGAGACTCTGAAAAGTGGGGCGACGGATTATGTCCTGAAGCAGCGGTTAGAACGACTGGTTCCCTCGATGCAACGGGCCCTTCGAGAGGCGACAGAACATCGCGATCGCCTGAAGGCAGAAGCGGCCCTGCAAGAGAGCGATCGCCGGTTTAGAATGGCCCTGAAAAACTCATTTATCTGCATTTTTCAACAAGACCGGGACCTAAAATACCAATGGATTCATAATCCCCAGGGACCCCAAACCGCCGAGGAAATTGTCGGCGAAACGGACTACTTTTTATTTTCCGAAGCGGATGCGGACTACCTCAGCACCCTCAAACGAGAGGTAATTGCTACGGGAACTCCCACTCGGGTTGAAGTCTCCGTCACTGTTTTGGGAGAAATCCGTGACTACGACTTGATATTAGAACCTGTATTTGATGAGGGACCGAATCAGGACCCACCGCAGGTGGTCGCCCTGATGGGGACTGCCTTAAATATCACGGAACGGAAGCGATCGGAACGAGAACTGTATCGTCGGGAACAACAATTTCGAGCCTTAGCGGAAAACGCCCCAGATATTATCGCCCGCTTTGATCGACAACTGCGCCACATTTATATCAACCCGGCGATCGCAAAAGCCACGGGAATCCCTCCGGAGAAGTTTATCGGTAAAACCAATGCAGATTTAGGATTTCCCGAAGAAATTTATTTACAGTGGTCCGAACATTTAGAAGAGATTTTTGTCACGGGCGAACCGGGTTTTCTGGAATTTAGTTTTCCGTCTGCAACAGGAACCCGAATGTATCAATCTCAAGCTGTTCCCGAATTTGATTTAGAGGGTAAGGTTGAGTCTTTACTCTGCGTTAGTCGGGATGTGACGGAAAGCAAAAAAGCTGAACAAGTGCTGCGAGAAAGTGAGGCCCGGTTCCGACGGTTGATGGATTCTAATACCATTGGCATGGGGTTCTGGCATGGGGAATGCGTTACGGTTGCTAATGATGCTTTTTTGGAAATGCTGGGGTATTCCCAAGAGGAACTCCAAAGGGAACCGTTGAATTGGCGGAGGATTACTCCTTCGGAATATTTACATCTGGATGAAACTGCCAATGAGCAAGCCCGTCAAAGGGGCTATACTGAACCCTTTGAAAAGGAATTTTTCCACAAAAATGGGACCCGGATTCCGGTGATTTTGGGAGGGGCAATTTTTGATAATCATGCTGAGGCGGGGGTATTTTTTACGCTGGATTTGACCGATCGCAAACGGATGGAAGAGGCACTCCAGCAACAAGCAGAGGCGTTAGAACGAGCGAATCAAGTCAAGGATGAGTTTTTAGCGGTCCTCTCCCATGAGTTGCGATCGCCCCTGAATGCGATTCTCGGATGGTCCCAATTACTGCTGGCGCGCAAATTTGATGAAGCGACGACACGCCGCGCGTTAGAGACGATTGAGCGTAATGCGCGATTTCAAACCCAACTGATTGAGGATTTGCTGGATGTCTCCCGCATCCTGCGCGGTAAGCTGACTTTGAAAATCACCCGAGTGAATTTAGCCTCCCCCATCTGTGCGGCGATCGAAAGTTTGCGTCTGGCGATCGAAGCTAAATCCCTTCGCCTGGACTATTCCCTAGATCCCAGTGTACCCCCAGTGATGGGAGACTCCAGCCGCTTGCAGCAAGTGGTGTGGAATTTGCTGTCTAATGCCGTGAAATTTACGGAACCTGGGGGTCAAGTCACCCTGCACCTTAAACAACAAAATCGATGGGTGATTCTCCAAGTCCAGGATACAGGAGTTGGCATTCTCCCAGAATTTCTCCCCCATTTATTTGAATATTTCCGCCAAGCGGATGCCTCTAGTACCCGCAATCATGGGGGACTCGGGATTGGATTAGGACTGGTGCGCCATCTGGTAGAACTGCACGGGGGAACCGTCAGTGCAGAAAGTCCAGGAGTGGGACAGGGGGCGACTTTTACGGTGAAACTCCCGGCGATCGCCCTCAAACTGGATACTGAAACCCCCTTGCCGCAGTCCTCTCCTAAGCGGGAACTGACGGGAGTGCGGGTCCTAGTTGTGGATGATGATGACGACTCCTTGGAGTTGATGCAGTTGGTGTTAGAACAGTCAGGGTGCCAAGTCCGGGCGATCGCCTCCACCATAGAAGCACTTGCGGTGTTTTCCGAGTGGCAACCCGATCTAGTGATTAGCGATATTGCTATGCCAGAAGAGGATGGGTATAGTTTTATCCGCAAAATTCGCGCGATGGAAAGCAATAGCGGGGGACAAATTCCCGCTGTGGCACTGACTGCTTATGCCCGAGAAGAAGACCGCAATGCAGCATTTTTAGCCGGATTTCAAGAGCATTTAACTAAACCCATCGACCCTAAAGCATTAATGGCGGCGATCGAATTGTTAACCCGCCGTGTTGAGGGATTTTAGAGGGGGGTGATGGGGAGGATTGGGAGGATGGGAGTGATTGGGAGGATCGGGAAGATAGGGAGGATCGGGAGGATTGGGAGGATGGGGGAGATAGGGAGGATCGGGAGGATTGGGTGATGGGGAGAAAATTTATTAGGAGTCATGAGGATGTCATTGTGTATCAAATATCATTTGAGGCGGCAATGATGATTTTTGAATGATCAAAGAGCTTTCCGGTAGAAGAACGCTATTCTCTGATAGACCAAATCCGGCGTTCTTCACGTTCTGTCTGTCCAAATTTAGCTGAAGTTTGGCGAAAAAAGAGATATAAAGTTGCTTTTCTTGCCAAACTTAGCGATTACGAAGCCGAGGTAGCCGAGACTCAAGTTTGGTTGAAATTTGCCGTCAAATGCCGATATTTAGAGATAGAGCAAGAAAGAAAAATTTACCACATCTACAATCAAGTTGTAAGCGGATTAGTTAATATGATGAACAATCCCAATCCCTGGCTCATAGACAAGTAAACAAACTCCCCAATCTCGATGGCGGTCCTCCCCATCACGATGGCGGTCCTCCCCATCTCTCTTAATGGGAGAGTTTCTCTAAGAAAATCTGTCGATCGTCACGGTAAATGACTTTGAATTTTTCCTGGAATACTGTCATGAAGGCATCAATGCCTCGTCCGGTATTACAGTGGGGGCGATCGGGAAATTCAAAGTGGTAGTCATCAAAAATAATCATGCCACCTTCTTTAATTAATCCCCAACTTAAGACAGCATCTTGCAAGACATCAATGGCAAAATGAGAGCCATCAATATAGACAATATGATAGGAATTTAAAGGGAGCGATCGCAACACTTCTTGAGATAACCCTACTCGTTTATCCACTTTGTGTTTTGCTCCACTTTTTTCGATGTTTCCATCAAATCTTTCTTCTACCGACTTTTGTACCGTCGGGTCATTCTTTTTCTCCTCAACTACCCCTTCAAAATTATCAATACAGGTAATCCTTGCCGTTTCATGGGTTAGAATATTATCCAGCAACCAACAGCTTGCCATGCCTTCAAAGCACCCCACTTCTACAACTCTCAAGTTAGGCATATTCGCATATTTCCGAAAATTCTGCTCCCAAATGGGCATGACTCCAGTAAAACAGTCAGCGCTCACGTTATAACCTTTTTGAGCAAACTGGAGGGTATAGGGAATCGTGGAGAGTTTTTTCTCGATAATTTCGTTATGCTGTTTAAATTCAAGGGCTTTTTTTAAGGCAATTTCAGCTTGACAAACTTTTTGTACATCACTGGTAAATAAACCTTGATAGTACAGGGACATCCCGAGATTATAATGAGCCTGACTGGATCCGGGTTGAAGTTCTACCATTTTCTGTGCGGCATTGGCGGCTTGGGCATATTTGCAATTTGCCCAACTTTTTTCAATGACACGCTGGTAAATTGTTTTTATTACTTCCTGAGATTGGGGAGTATAAATAGCTCCTAAAATATAACGAGCTGAACTATACTCTGGGTGATTGGGGGGGATTTGATTTAAAAGTTCAGCCGCTTCACTCAATTTACCTTGGGCAAAAAATGCCATGCCTAGGCGGTAATTAACGGAAATTTCAGGAACCAGTTCTTGGGCTTTCCAGAAGCAAAGAATTGCGTCTTGGAATTCTCCGTAGTCGCAATGTTTCATAGCTTTATTGCGATAATAATTTCCGTATGTTTGTTTGAGGCTGATGTTCTGGTTCCAGTGGGGATGGTTTAAGAGGTTTTGGGTTAAAGCGGCTTCTAATAGATCGAGGGATTTCACATGAAAAATTTGACCTTCGGCGAGTTGGCGTAAGACTTCGATGAGTAGGGGTTGGTTGAGGTTCGCGTAGTTAGAGGAGGTGAGTAATTCAGCGGTTGTAATTAACCGTTCAGTGAGGGTTGAGTCTAGGATGCCGAGGTGCAGGTAAAGTTGCAGACGGGCGAGATGGTTGTTGATATCATTGGGTGCGATCGCACTGATGCGATCGCGCAAGACTAAGGCACTTTGCCAGTCCCGGACGGATTCTCTTTGGGTGGCGATCGCCAATAAAAGCTCATAAAGCTGCTGTCGCCACTGTTGAACTTGAGGCGGTGTTCCCTGGGACAAAACCGCATTCCAGCAATGTTCAGCTTCGGTTTGCTTTCCTTGCAGTAACAAGGCAATCCCTAAATACCAGTAATTTACAATTACCTGGGGCTGTGCTTGAATGTTTTGTCGGCAAAGGATAAGTGCACCCTCATAATCCTGCTTTGCTAAATATTCCGTAACCATCGGTTGGACTTGCATGATTTCTATTCCAGTTTATGTTTAATCAAGGGTTAAGATTTCACCGCTCAAAGTTCCCCATCCCCTAGGGCTGTTTTGGAGGTCCTGTTGAGAAAAAACCATGTTCTAGCTTTTTCAGGAAACACCCCCTCCAAAAAAATGACTTCGGTGAATTTTGGGGAATTCTCTAGGATACAAAAGAATCTCAACGAATACAAAAAGAAACCGGGTTTTTTGCAAAACCCGGTGGATTCAAAACCTGGATGAGCTTTTACAAATGTTGCTGCAAGAATTTTTCCAATCTATCCAAGCCCTTCTCAATCGTCGGTAAATCGGTGGCATAAGATAAGCGGATGCAGTCATCATCCCCAAAGGCAATTCCCGGAATGGCAGCAACCTGGTGAGATTCCAGTAAGGCATCACAAAATTTCAGGGATTTCATTCCGGTTTTAGCAATATTCAAAAACACATAAAAGGCACCTTCTGGTTCGGGACAACTGATGCCAGACATCCCCCGAATTCGTTCCAAAACGGCTAAC
This sequence comes from uncultured Oscillatoriaceae bacterium, assembly GCA_965650385.1. Lineage (GTDB taxonomy): Bacteria > Cyanobacteriota > Cyanobacteriia > Cyanobacteriales > Laspinemataceae > Laspinema. The sequence goes on along the minus strand of CBFGOM010000038.1, from coordinate 5,520 downwards.
CGCCGCAGTGCAAAGGCTTGAAGCATTTCTTGGACACAATCTTGTTCGGATTGTAAGGCGGCGATCGCTCCATATTGAGCAAAGGTACAGACATTGGAGGTACTGTGACTTTGAATGGTGCTGGTTGCCTTAATCAGTTCCTCATTCCCTGCCAGATACCCAATCCGCCATCCCGTCATTGAGTAAGCTTTGGCGAACCCATTACTGATAATCGTGCGTTTGAATACTTCTTCGGAAACCTCCCCGATACTCAAATGTTGGGCGTCGTTGTAGAGGATTTTTTCGTAAATCTCGTCGGAAACCACTAAAATATCCTGTTCCACCACCACAGTTGCTAAGGCGCGAATCTCATCGGGGGAATACACCATTCCGGTGGGATTCGAGGGGGAATTGAGAATAAATAGCTTGGTTTTTGGACTACAAGCACTTCGCAGTTGCTCGGGGGTGATTTTATACCCACTTTCAGCAGTGGTGGAGATAATCACGGGAATACCCCCAGCTAAGGTGACCATCTCTGGATAGCTCAACCAGAAAGGGGCCGGGATAATTACCTCATCCCCGGGGTCGAGGAGGGCCAGCATGAGGTTAAAGAGAGAATGCTTGCCGCCATTGGTGACGATAACATTTTTCGCGGAATAGTCGAGATGATTATCGGTTTTGAGCTTGTGGGCGATCGCTTCTCGTAACTGGGGTTCACCGGCGGCGGGTCCATATTTGGTCTTCCCGGCATTCAAGGCTTTTTCTGCCGCCATTTTGATATGGTTTGGCGTATCAAAATCCGGTTCCCCTGCACTAAAACTACAAACATCTATCCCATCGGCTTTCATCGCCTTAGCTTTGGCGGCGATTGCCAAGGTCAGGGATGGCGTTACCTGTCCAACTCTTGCTGCCAGCTTCATTTGCCTACTTCAACTGAGAATAAATTTAAGGATATGCTTCAAAGCTCAGAATATCCTATCTCTACCCACTCTCAAGCAAGGATGTCAGGCGATCGTGACATCGGAGGACCACTAAACTGAATGGTATGAAAGCATTTAGCGCTTTCGTCAATGGGTCGGGGGAAGGCGTGGGGTCGGAAAATTCACCCACAAGTCCTGACCCGGTTGTTAATCATGGCAGTTCCCACCCCTTCGCCCTAGGGGTCGTACCCGGGCAGAAGGACCGCTGGAATGAATCAATTCCCCAAGACTCAAGGAGATCATCTGGGTTGGGAACGCTTAGGTGTGGGTTGAGGACAATGAGGGTTCTGTAGGCGTATTTGCGCGAGACTCTGCCAACGGTGGTACTAACGGTGTTACAAACGCAGGCGATCGCTAATTTAATAATGTTTTTGGGATCAAAAAGCGGCGGCTGTAGAATGTTTGATGCTCTGATTGCCGAGGAGAATGCCTATTTCGCCCCTGTTGAGGAGATTTCTCAGGAGATACAGTCGCCGACGCGATCGCGACTGGCTGGCACTGGGGCAATCCCCTCCGATCCCGGTAACTGCAACATCTCTTTCAGAAATTGGCCCTGATATGTGAGCCAATCTTCCCCGGTCTGATGCAATCACTATTGCTCCCCAATTCCCCCTGGGGAAGGGTGACAGGAGAGAGAGATCTAGGAGAACCAAAGGCGGATCCAAGAGGGGAGCAGTCCGAGATTTTGCAAGAGGTCTAAATATATCTCGTAGCTGAGTGAACTGCTAGAGTACAAGGCTAATTTTCCTATTAAAAATTTCTATTTTTGCTGCAACTGTAGCAATTTATAGCCTAGGAGTTTCTAAAAAAATAATTTATTTTATGTCATTAGATAGAAGGCGTCACCCCAATCACTCACCTAAGATTGACTCTATACCCTGGGTAACCTCATACAATTTGAGGGTTTTAAAGCCCGAAATTGAGGCTAATTCCAGCAAAGTCAGTAGGGCTTAAGCTGTTCGATATTTCAATGAGAGATGGGGAGGGAGCAAGAGGCTTACACTCCTGTCAATCAATCCTTTTATCCTGTCTTGTTTACAGGAAAACCAGCTTAGAAACCACACAATAAAATTAGGAATAGAAATTTTGAAACAACTGGGATAATTCAATAGAACTCTTGCAAAATAACAGATAGATTCCCCTTTCCCCTTTAAATACCTTTCCAGTCCTTCTTAGACCCCCTCCCGTCCTCCTTCCCAAGGGGGATACCAGAAAAATCAAGATTTAATTACGGGAGGAAGCTAGAAGAATCAATGTGGGTTTGACAGAGGAAGCTAAAAGAAGCAATGTTTAATCAAGGGGAAGCTTAAGACAATTTTGTAACACCTCTATTGAACGAGTAATGTCCTTGGTAATGACTTCCCGAGAAATAGTTCCCTTGATTGGGATACCCTCGGAAGAGAAACTACCCATCCATAAAAACAGTAAAAAATAAATCAGGAGAAGACAATGGCTTTAGTCGTCCAAAAACGTGCAATGGGTGTATTTGAAGATAGCCAAAGCATAGAAAATGCCTTAAATGCCCTCCGGGACTCAGGGTTTTCAATGGATAACATCTTAGTTGCTACCCAAGATAATATCCCCGATGAAATGGAGAGTCCCGAGAGTGAATTTTTGGAGAATCGCACTATTGAAGGCTTAGGAAAGGGGGTCATGAATGGAAGCGTTTTCGGGGCGATCGCGGGTTTATTTAGTGGCCTCACCACCCTCTTTCTTCCAGGAATCGGCCCGATCGCCGTCGTCGGTCCCGTCGCTACTATCGCCGGGTTGACCGCAGCAGGCAGCTTTTATGGGGCGCTAGGGGGTGCGATCGTTGGGATGATCACAGGAGATAAATTTACTGAAGGTCAGGCCAACATTTATCATCAACATTTGACTCAAGGACATTATTTACTCCGCCTAGAAGGGACCGAAGAACAAATCGCTCAAGCTGAATCGATTTTGACGCAGCATGGCATTCAAGAATGGCAACTGTATCAATCTACTGACCATTAAGGAGTTTTGACTTCAACTCCTCATTTATTCAGGCAAATTTTGTTCCCTTTTTTGTTCCTACAAACTGGAGATAGGTAATTTTTTTGCTCTATCAAAAGTTGAACAAATCCAGAGAAATGACTTCCCTAATCTCCCTCATTTGATAGAGGATAACCCGTCAAAGTTGCCTCACCATGTTAAGTAATTGAACAAAGCTTAAATTCAACGGAGAATATCCAATGAGTAGCACAAAGATCAATAATATCAAGAAAATTATCGGCGTAGGTGCCGCCGTATCTTTAGGTGCAACGGTACTTCCCGCTACTTCTATCGCGGTCCCAGAAGGTGCGTCCTTTGACCTCGCACAAGCTCAAATCGCACAATCCCCAGCTTGTCGTGCAGTCGATGCAGACCCGGGTCTCAACATTCGCACCGAACCTTGGGGAGAAGTTATTGGAAGTATCGAGAATAATAATTTGGTTGCTCTCCAAGACACTACCCCACAAGGTCAAGACTGGGTGGAGATTCAAGCCCCTATGAATGGGTATGTGGCAGCGGCTTATCTGAACTACTGCTCAGAAGCAGCCGCTCAACAGCAACCCATCGCTAGAGTTGACCAACAAGGAACAATGAGTCAACAACCGATGAACCAACCGGCTCAAACGGGTCAACCGATGGATCAAACCACGAACCAACCCACTCAAATGGGTCAGCCGATGGATCAAACAATGAACCAACCAACTCAAATGGGTCAGCCGATGGATCAAACGATGAACCAACCGGCTGAGATGCAAAACCAACCGGCTCAGGCTCAAACTCAACAACCGATAAGCCAGATGGAAGGTGAGAGTTGTCGGGCAATTAGTTCAGATGAGGGATTGAACGTGCGATCGCAACCCGAAGTGGGTAGCGAAGTGGTAACCACCTTACCCGATGCTACCCAGGTGCAAATTCAAAATCCCGGTGAAGATGGATGGGTACCGATTTCCGAACCGATTCAAGGCTATGTGGCTGCCGAAAATCTCATCATGTGCGGTCAATAGAGTACCCTCTTAAGCTGCCTTACTCAATATAATACGAAATCCGGTCGTTCAAAGTCAATTTTCTTTCTTAGCCCGCCTGCGCGGGCTTCGTTAGTATAGCCTCCGAGCTGGATGCTGCGGGTTTTAATAGACTCAACCAAGGAAAGAACAAGTATAAATCCAAAATGTGACCTGATCCTTTCCCGGGCCTATCCCTATGACTAAACGCTCACATCTGGCTCGCTTTGCGGCAAATTACCCCTTTCTCGCAAGAGAACGGGGTAATATTGCCATACCTGCACAGAACGTCCCAGAAAGGGCCAAAAACCCCGTTCCTTGCCCCTGAACACTTAAACAATTCCCGCATCCTAGTCCAGAAGGAGCAAACCGCCTACTATAGTTAAGAACCATTCAGCAAATTTGAATCTAAACCTTATGAAAATTACGATCGCGGGTGCGACAGGATTCGTCGGCAGTCGATTAGTGGAGAGACTCCAACAAGCGGGTGATCAAGTTTTGATATTAACCCGCAATCCTGCCAAAGCCAAGCGCGTCTTTCCCGATGCCGCCTTCCCCAATGTAGAAATGGTGGCTTATACCCCCACCGAATCGGGTCCCTGGCAACAAGCACTCAGCGGATGTGATGGGGTGGTGAATCTTGCGGGTGCTCCCATTGCGGACGAACGCTGGACCCCGGAACGTAAACAGGAAATTCTCAATAGTCGCAAACTCGGAACCCGCACAATTGTTGAGGCGATCGCCTCCGCCAATCCTAAACCCTCCGTCCTTGTCAATGCTTCCGCCATTGGATACTACGGGACCAGCGAAACCGCCACCTTTGACGAAACTAGCGCCTCGGGTAACGATTTTCTCGCTCAAGTCTGTCAGGAGTGGGAAAACGAGGCACAGCAGGTGAAGCAATCCGGGACCCGCTTGGCGATTATCCGGAGCGGCATCGTCGTTGGCAATGGCGGGGCGATCGCCAAAATGCTCACACCCTTTCGACTCCTCGCCGGAGGCCCTCTAGGCAGCGGTCATCAATGGTTTTCCTGGATTCATCGCGAAGACCTCGTGAGCTTGATTATCTTAGCCCTACAACGGTCCGATATCCAAGGCATCCTCAACGGAACCGCCCCTAACCCCGTCCGTATGAACGAATTATGTCACATTCTCGGACAAGTCCTCCATCGCCCTTCGTGGTTACCCGTCCCTGATTTTGCCCTTCACCTTATCCTCGGTGAGGCAGCACAAGTCGTCCTAGAAGGACAGCAAGTGCTACCCAAACGCCCCCAAGAATACGGCTTCGAGTACCGCTATTCCACGGTAAAACCCGCCTTAGAAGAAGTTGTATCTCACGGGTAATCCCGGCGATCGTCGGGTAGGGCGATCGCTGGGTCCTGGCGATCGCCCGGTTGTCAATGCTGTTACAGTGGAGAGCAAGCAAATGTTATTCCCGTAGCAAGGCAAGCAGGAAGGACCCCTGACCCGCCTTGCGATTCACTCGCCCGCCTTGCTTTTCACCCCCGAACCTGTCGTCGGCAACTTTCTGGGGTGAAAAGCCAGGG
>CBFGOM010000037.1:0-36292 GCA_965650385.1 uncultured Oscillatoriaceae bacterium | reverse complement strand
CCAGAAGATAATTCAGAGGAGATTCCTCCAGAAGATAATTCAGAGGAGATTCCTCCAGAAGATAATTCAGAGGAGATTCCTCCAGAAGATAATTCAGAGGAGATTCCTCTGGGAAATGATTCCGGGACAATTCTCCCAGGTGATAATTCAGAAGAGATTCCTCCTGTCATGGTTGGGGAAGAGGAAAGTAATGGATCCCTACCTGGGGAAACCGAGACTGTTGGAGAAGACGGGAAACATTGCCTTGAGATGAATCTTCCTGAGTCACCCCAATTCTTGACGGTAGGGGGAAATCCACGAATTGAGTCGATCGCCATTGGCAGTGAGGATGGCGATCGGTTAATCGGGGATCATCGGAATAATCTGCTGTTTGGTAGCGGTGGCGATGATCACTTGTATGGCGAAGAAGGGGATGAACACCTGTACGGAGGGGATGGCAATGATATGATGCGCGGAGGCATAGGAAGCGAACAGGAAAATACCCCGGGAGATGCCGATCGCCTAGAGGGTGGCAAAGACAGTGATGAACTCCACGGCAACCAAGGAAACGATACCATCTTTGCGGGTCAAGGCGATGATACTGTCTATGGTGGCAAGGATGAGGATTTAATCTGGGGCGATCGCGGCAGTGATATCCTCTACGGAAATAAAGGCAGTGATACGATCTTTGGTGGTAGCTGGACTGAATCTACATTGCCAACGGATCGCGGGGATATCCTCTATGGCAATGAAAAGGATGACTACCTCAGCGGCAATGAAGGGGATGATACCCTCTACGGTGGACAGGGTAATGATATCGCCTGGGGAGGAGCAGATCACGATTTAATTTATGGCGATCGCAGTAGTGATACCCTCATCGGTGATGCAGGCAATGATACTATCTACGGCGGTCCATCAGACCCTTCCTTGGCGGATCAAGATGGAGGCGACACCATCAGTGGTGGATCGGGAGAGGACTTCATCAATGGCAACCAGGGTAATGATATCATCTGTGCCGGAGAGGGAGATGACACTCTCCACGGTGGCAAGGGGAATGATTTTCTCAGTGGAGGAAACGGCAACGATCTCCTCATCGGCGATCAGGGTGATGATATCCTCTGTGGCGGAGATGGCGATGACACCCTAATCGGCGGCAACGGCAGCGATCGCTTTATTGTTGGGAATGGACAAGGGACTAAGGCGATCGCTGACTTTGAATCAGGCATCGATCAACTCACTTTAGCCCCTCATTTAACCTGGGGTCAACTCTCTATTCAGTCCCAAGGAGGAGTCACCACCATCACTAGTGGCGGTAAAGTGCTTGCCATCCTCCAAGGTGTCACCTACCTCACCGCCCAAGATTTTGGAATTACTGGAGTGTAGCGCGTTAGTAAAGTAGGCGATCGCAGGGACAAGAAACCCGGTTTCTACAGTTACTCTGCGATCGCCTTCTGTTGCGATCGGGCTAAATACTCTCAATTATTGCAAATGAGATTCTTTAGCCCCCAAATTTTTTAGTCTTCTGACCAAGAATATCCTTTTTCCCCCGTTCCCAGACCAACCCATTCTCGCGGCTCAGGGGTTGCTTTTACATAGAAAATGATGCGATTTTCATCGTCATTCAAGCGTTCATAACTTTCAATAATTCCTTGTTTATAAGAAGGAACGCTTTTCTGGTTATGAAGGGCTAAATATTCGGCGCTACTGGCAGCTTGTTCAGATATTTTCCAATACCCACTTTTAAATCGACCTCTTCCTAATTCTTGAACATTCAGGCCGTCTCTACAAATTAGATGAATTCCTAAAACCTTTCGAGACATTTTTATAGGAGTCCTAGCTTGAGTGGTTATTCTATTATTATAGAACCCTTTAAGACTGTTGTCAAGAGATGATATTAAAAAGTAAAATTGTGGCGTTCTCTATTTATAAGAGCCTACAATATTTCTATTTATTTGAAGAATTGCTCTCATTTTTTGGGCGAGGTTATCACCTGTGTTAATCAGATAAAATTTAACCTTTAAATTTCGGGGATTATTTATAAATATCCTCGTTTTCACATAAGAACTAAAGAACCTTGATTGTCCTCTCTCTGATATCCCTATGGCGCAACTGTCGGAACAGGTACCTCAAATCTATTGGACGCCCTATTAAACGCTAAAATATTACAAAATGTTAATTTTACATTCAAACGTCGCAAAGAGTGGTAAGTAAAATCACCCTACTTCAAAAAGCCCCTTTCTGGAAGTCCCTGCAAAAAAACAAAAATAATTGACGCAGAATGGTAAGCTGAACAATGGCATTTAAGTAAAATTTAAGGTGAAGTTTAAATGGCTGGTTCTAGCCCAGTTCCTTATCTACTAAGAGCAGCGCGGGGAGAAAAATTAGATCGTCCCCCTGTTTGGATGATGCGCCAAGCGGGGCGCTATATGAAGGTTTATCGAGATCTGCGCGATAAATACCCCTCGTTTCGGGAACGTTCGGAAAATCCGGAGATTGCGATCGAAATCTCTCTGCAACCCTGGCGGGCGTTTCAACCGGATGGGGTGATTCTGTTCTCGGATATCCTGACTCCGTTGCCGGGAATTGGCATTCCTTTTGAGATTATCGAAAGTCGGGGACCGATTATTGACCCCCCGATTCGTTCTCAGGAGCAAATTGATAAGCTGTATCCTCTGGAACCCGAGGAGACAATGCCGTTTATTCGTCCGATTCTGGAGACGTTACGCAATGAAGTGGGGACGGCATCCACGGTGTTGGGGTTTGTGGGTGCGCCCTGGACTCTGGCGGCTTATGCGATCGAGGGTAAGTCTTCTAAGGACTATACCGTGATTAAGGGCATGGCTTTTAGAGAACCGGCGATGTTGCATTCGTTTTTGGCAAAAATTGCCGATGCGATCTCCCGTTATGCCTGCTACCAAATCGATTGCGGGGCTCAGGTGATCCAGATGTTTGACTCTTGGGCGGGGCAACTGAGTCCCCAAGATTACGAAACCTTTGCCATGCCGTATCAAAAACGGGTGGTGGATCAGGTGAAGGCAGCACACCCAGAAACCCCGATGATTCTGTACATTAATGGCAGTTCGGGGATTCTGGAACGCATGGCGATGTCGGGCATCGATATCGTGAGTGTAGATTGGACTGTGGATATGGCTGAAGCGCGCAAGCGACTGGGTGCAAATATCGGTGTGCAAGGGAATATTGACCCCTGTGCCTTATTTGGGTCCCATGATTTTATCCGCGATCGCATCCTGGATACGATTCGTAAAGCGGGTAACCAAGGTCATATCTTGAACCTGGGACATGGTGTTTTACAAGGCACCCCCGAGGAAAATGTGGCGTTCTTCTTTGAAACGGCAAAGCAGGCGGATAAATTATTAGCGGTTCATAGCTAGTCACGATTACCGCGATCGCCTCTAGGACCCCGGTATCGTCAAGACTCGATCAACCGGGGTTCCTCACGTTATCTGTAGCAGTTAGCCAAAAATTAGGGGAAGAAATCCGGTTTCTGCTGGGATCCGTGGAATCTTGTCCCGATACGCCAGGGATTCAACGGAGGCGATCTCTCAGGGATTACCCCCTTCCTTCCTAACTAGCTCTTTCCACCAGATGGGGTCCAACCCCCTCTATAGACTCTCCTTTTTGACAAAAACCAGTCTAAACTCTAAAATCTAAAATCTACGTTCGACAATCTGACACTCCCACACCACCCTAGTCGCCATACCTCCCGTGTATTCAAATTACTATCGACCCAAAAAGCGTATTTTCATAACCGGCGCAAGTGGCTGTATTGGTCACTACCTCACCGAGGCTTTAATTCAAGAAACGGACCATGAACTGTTTCTGTTGGTCAGAAATCCGGAGAAACTTCGAGTTGATTTAGAAGCTCGCCCGGGTATTTCCATCGTCCAAGCGGATATGCGCGAGATTGATAAGTATGGGGATCTTCTCAAAACAATGGATATGGCGATTTTAGTCGCAACGGCTTGGGGAGGTGCACAGGAAGTTTTTGATGTGAATGTCCTCAAAACCTTGCGATTATTAGAACTTTTAGACCCCGAAGTTTGTGAACAGGTGTTCTATTTTTCTACTGCCAGTATTCTGGATAGAAATAACGAATTACTGAAAGAATCGGGACAAATGGGAACGGAATATATCCGGTCTAAATTCGACTGTTTACGCCGCTTTACTCGCTTGCCGATCGCCTCACGGATTACCACTTTATATCCAACTCTGGTTTTTGGAGGAGATGAACAAAAACCTTACTCCCATGTTGCGGCAGGAATGCCAGAAATCCTTAAACATATTAATCTAATTCGCTTCTTTAAAGTCGAAGGCAGTTTTCACTTCATCCATGCTCGCGATATTGCCAAAGTGGTGGTTCATCTGGTGGATAATCCCCCGGAACCCGCCGGACCTTTTGTTTTAGGAAATCCAGCGGTTACCGTTGATCGGGCGATTGAAGAAATCTGCGCCACCCTGAATAAGAATATCATCTTTCGCATTCCCCTAGCTGGGTTTCTGGTCGAATTATTTATCAAAATTTTTCGGATTCAGATGTCATCTTGGGACCGATTTTGTTTGACTTATCGCCATTTTACTTACAAGGACCCGGTGACTCCCGCGACTTTTGGCATGACGACGGAATTTGGCACGCTTCGAGATTTGGTCAAGACTTACAATCAGGCACCCTTGCCTACAATTGAAGAATTTGCCACGTTATCCAAGGAAGTTCCCCCAGGCGGGGAAGGAAATCTCGATGAGAGTGACCGCTATTAAGGTATTTGTAATGCCTCATCAGTGCTTCTGAAGCTATGCCATTCTAACAACAAGGCGCGACATTGTAAGCAGGTTAACTGTTGCAGTAAGGTCCGAATACCTGGAGTGGTGGTGGGATAGGTACTCCCGAGGCGATCGCCTGGGATATCCCACTCGTGGCTCACTGTGGCGACAAAACCATAGAGTTTTTGGTTGGAAAATGCACTATTAATCGCCCAACCGGCGGGGTTGAGGGGGATAATTTGCCCGATCGCAGTGCCTGGAATCCCGAGTTCTCGTTGCAAAATCTCGGGCACGACTTCAATGGGGAGGCGATCGCGTTCAATTCGACCTCCGGGAAAATCTAGGGTAAAGGTTCCGACACCGGGACGATAAGTGGGTGGGGGTAACAGCAGGCGATCGCCTTGCTGGGTGATAATGACGGCTGAATCGGCTTTTTCTACCCGCCAATAATCGAGGAGTTCTCCGCGATCGTTTTCTAAGCGTTCCTGGATTACGGTAACCCAGGGGGAGTGAATTTCCACCAGGCGATCGCGGACTTGCCAGGGTTTTAAAGCTGAATTGATCGAGATTTCATCTGGGGTCATGGCGAATCCATCCGGCGATTTAAAGATTGCTTAATGGGAATTTCTACGATAAATTCTGCACCATTAGGAGGCTGGGAACTACACTGAATTTGTCCCCCATGTTTTTCAACAATAATTTGATAGCAAATAGCTAACCCTAACCCCGTACCACTCCCCACCGGTTTGGTGGTGAAGAACGGATCAAACAAGCGTTTTTGAACCGCTTTGGGAATACCGGGTCCATTATCAGCAATCCGAATTAAAACCGAATTCGGGCTGACTTGGGTTGTGTTAATCTGAATCATTGGGGACCGGCGAGAATGGGGTTCTGAGTTCCCCTGGAGTTCCGACAATCCAGCCTCTGTCTCCTCTTTGCGATAGCATTCTAAGGCATCAACGGCATTAGCTAATAGATTCATCAACACTTGATTAAGCTGTCCTGGAAAACATTCAACTTGGGGGAGTTCACCATAGTTTTTGATAATTTCAATAGCACAATGTCCCGGATTCCCTTTAAGGCGATGCTGCAAAATCAGTAGGGTACTCTCAATTCCTTCATGAATATCGACTTGTTTCATGTCGCTTTCATCCAACCGCGAAAAATTCCGCAAGGAGAGGACAATTGACCGAATCCGTTCGGCACCAATTTTCATGGAAGAGAGCAGTTTAGGCAAATCGGTCAAAATAAAATCCAGTTCGATCGCCTCGATTTCTTCTTGAATATCCGGGGGTGTTTCTGTTGCGTGTTCTTGATACAGTTCAATTAAGTGTAGTAAGTCTTGGATATATTCTCCGACATGGGTAATGTTTCCATAAACAAAATTAACAGGATTGTTAATTTCGTGAGCAATTCCGGCAATCATTTGACCCAAACTGGACATTTTTTCCGTTTGAATCAGTTGAGTTTGGGTCTGTTTGAGTTCCTGCATGGCGTGTTTTAACCGCTGATTTTTATCTTTCAGTTGTTGTGTACGCGCTTGCACTCTCATTTCCAGAGTTTGGTTCGCTTCTTCTAATTGCTGATTGGCGCGTTTTAAGTCTTGACTGGCGGCGGTTAAATTTGCATACAATAGGGAATTTTCTAGGGAAATAGCCAGTTGAGAAGAGAGGACGGTTAAAAATTCTAGGCGTTCGGGGGTGAAGGCACTTTTAGCACTATTATTTTCTAAGTAAAGGAGCCCGATCGGTTGTCCGCGATCAAGGATTGGGGTACATAAAATAGATTTAGGCTGATTTTTAAGAATATAGGGGTCAGTGCTAAAGGTGAGTTCATAGCGGGCATCATTTAGAACCAGGCTTTGTTTAGTTCTGATGACATAATTAACCACCGATAAGGGCAGGATTAAATCTTGGGTGAGGGGGGTATAATTATGAAGGATGACTTCGGGAGTTTCTACAGAAATGGTGGCTTTTAATCCGAGTTTGCCGTTCTGTTTTAAGATTAGAAAAGCAGTTTGTGCCCCCGCATTTTCTAGGAGAATATTCATCAAGGTTTCAATCAGCTTTTCTAAGACGATTTCTGAGGCGATCGCCTGAGAAGCTTTGAGGGCGCTGGCTAAATCTAAACCCCGATTATGAGCACTGGTACTGGTGGAAGTCGAGGTACTAGTAATTTGGCTGAAATGGGCATATTGATCGAGTGGAGTGGATTGTAACATCCCCATTGGATATTTTGCTTCGAGGGCTTTGAGTTTAGCGGTTGCACCCCAACGTCCATAACTATAATGGGCTTTTTTCAAATAAGTTTGGGCAATTTCATCTCGCCCGAGGTGAGAATAAAAGAGGGCGGCGCGTTCGTAGGCGATCGCTTCTTCCTGGAGATATCGATATTTTTTAGCCCCTTGAATAGCGCGGTCATAATATTCCATTGCTAACAGGGTTTGCCCTTTCATTTGGGCTTTTTCCGCCTCTATTAGATCATATTTATGCCGAAAATTAGCCGGAGAAAATTCAGCCCATATTTGCATTTGTTTTTGGTAATCATTGACTTTCCGAAGGGTGCTTTGTTTGGCTCGTTTATCGAAGCGATCGCAATCGGCCAACAAAGATAAAGAATAATAAAAATTATGTTCGGACCAATAGGGTAAAGCGGCTCCTTGTTTTCCGTATTTTTCTGCTAATTGTCCTGCTTGCACAGCTTGGGAATAGTCTTGGAAGAGATAGCATAAAAACGTTTTACAAAATGATGCAATAAACAGTAACATCATTTGATTTTGTTGAATCCAAATCCCTAGGGCTTCTCGTTCATTAAAACTAGACCCAACTAACTCGCAGGGTTCCGGGGATTCTCCCTGCAAATTGAGAATCATTTGTCGCCAGATTTGACCATAAGAGATATGAAATTCTAATTTCAATTTCTCCATGTGTTCGAGATACTGTTTTTGCTTGGGGGTGATTCGCTCTAAAGACTCTCCAATAAAAAACATAAAATTGACATGATGAAGGGCACTATAGAACCCATATTCTATATCCCCCGTCTCCAAACCCGTTTGGATATTATCCTCTAGGGGTTGAAGAGATAGAATCGCGGGAAATTTGTATTTTTTAACAAAAACATTGTAAAGTACATTCGCTTTTGCTTTTAATTCAGTTGCATTAAACTGATTAATAACCTGTAGCGACAAAGTTCCAAATTGATGGGCTGCTTCAATTTTTAAATACATTCCACATAACAACATGGCATAAATGCCATAAGCATAAGCGGAAAGAGGGGAATTGCCCCATTGAATAGACAGTTTAACCATTGTAAAAACAATGGAAGGGATTAAAGTCGGACGAATAATATGCGCAGCAGAATTCATAGTCACCAGTACCCTCATTGCTGCAATTTTATGGGGATCAGTCATCACGGGTAAGTTGGCTAAGGCTTCTATTTGATGACTCTCTTGGGGCAGTTCTTGCAAGAGGCGATCGGCATAAGTCCGAATTGCTTTATCTTGAGTGGGCAGGACTACTCCTAGCAGATTTAAAACATCTAATCCAGTCTTTAAGGCAATTTGCGGCTGATTTTTAGACGTAGCAACTAAAATTTTGAGTTCATAAAGCTTGACTTGATCTAATAACTGATTGGCTTGATTAAATGTATTTTGATAGAGGAGTTCGGCTTGGGAAAAGTTACCTTGTAAATAGTGAGTTTCTAAAGCAGCTATTGATAAATCAAACGTCATTTTATACGCTTCTTGCCAACCGGCTTCCCCCAGGAGTTCTAGGCCAAAATTAAAATATCTGAGGGCTTGTTCATAAGCAGTTGCTGCCTTTGCTTTTTGACCTGTGGCTAGATTAAGTTGGGCCAAGTTGTAGAGTTCAAGACGATCGCTGATGAGTTCATAACCCAGGTTCAAATGTTCCACCAGATCGAATATCTTGTTATCTAAGTCCACTACCTGGATATTTTGTAACAGCAACCGGCCAATTTTTAAATGAACACTTTTCTTTTGATCGTCAGGAATCAGAGAATAAGCGGCTTGTTGTACGCGATCGTGAACAAATCTGTAGGAAGTTTCGACCGCTGCCACATCGAGTAAGACGAAATTCTCTACATCTTGGACCCTTTCAGGAATGATTTCTGGTTCACTGACCGGAACAATTAACCCTTCCTGGAGGGCGGGATATAAGTGCTGAATTGTATCACTAGTTTGCCATTCATTAAACCAGGTAAGTACGTTTAAATCAAAGCGATTACCAATACAAGCCGCTAAATTTAAAAGGACTTGAGTAGCTTCCGGTAGCTTCTGAATTTGAGTGAGTGTAAGTTCGATGACATCATCACTAATTTCTGTCCCTTGAAGGCGATTGATTTCCCACTGCCACTCTCCCTTTTCAAAATCAAATGTTAATAAATTATCCTGGGCTAAAGACTGAAGTAACTGTATAGAAAAGAAAGGATTGCCATCGGTTTTATGGTAAACAAATTCAGCTAGAGGTTCGAGGCGATCGCCTCCCACATTCAGGGTATCGCTGAGGAGGTCCTGGATATCTTGAAATTCCAATCCTCTCAAGGGAATAGCATTCACCACCGCCCCCTTGTTTTGCATTTGATTCAAGGTCGAAATTAATCCATGAGTCGCATTTACCTCATTGGATCGATAAGTCCCTACTAAAAGTAGATATTTACTCTCTGGTTCAGTCATCAAAAGCTGAATTAATTTTAAAGAAGCGGAATCCGCCCATTGCAAATCATCTAAAAATAAGACAAGAGGATGTTTCTCTTGCGTAAAAACTTCCACAAAAGCTTTAAAAGTCCGATTAAATCGTGCTTGAGCTTCCGTGGGGGATAACTCTGAAACATCGGGCTGTTCACCAATTACGAGTTCAATTTCTGGAATGACATCCGCAATAATTTTGCCATTATTGCCTAACGCTTTTTGGAGGCTTTCGGTGAACTCTTCCAGGATATCTTGGGGTTCCGTTAACCGTTGGCGAATTAATTCTTGAAAGGCACTTAGTAGCGCCCGATAGGGAATATTTTGTTTATAGTGATCGAACTTACCGGAGATAAAATATCCGTTATATTGTCGGATCCAAGGCTGAAGTTGTCGCACTAAAGCG
Organism: uncultured Oscillatoriaceae bacterium; assembly: GCA_965650385.1. GTDB lineage: Bacteria > Cyanobacteriota > Cyanobacteriia > Cyanobacteriales > Laspinemataceae > Laspinema. Next base: position 26,423 of record CBFGOM010000037.1, on the reverse strand, counting down.
GATTTACCAATGCCCGAATGTCCTGTAATTAAAAGAGTTTCCCGAGAACCCTGACTAATGCGCATGAAAGTAGACTGGAGAATCGCAATTTCTCGATCGCGTCCGTAAATTTTGCGGGGAGTAGCGATTTTTCCGGTGCGATCGCTTTGGGCAATGAGAAACGGGTCAATACTGCCTTGAGTTTGCAATTGATGCAGACAAATTTCCAGATCTACCTTCACCCCCCAGGCACTTTGATAGCGGTCTTCAGGGGTTTTTGCGATTAATTTCATGACAATTTCTGAGAGGACTTGCGGAATTTCTGGGTTCCGAAAATCTGGAGGAATCGGCTTTTTAGCAATATGTTGATGAACCCATTCTAAGGGAGTTTTTGCTTGAAAAGGTAGTTGTCCCGTTAGCAATTCATAAAAAGTAATTCCTAATGAATATAAATCGGTGCGATAGTCGATCGCCCGATTCATCCTCCCCGTTTGTTCCGGTGACATATAGGCCAGAGTTCCTTCAATCGCATCAACCGCAATCATCTCCTGAGTTTCTTTTCCCCCACAAACTGCAATGCTAAAATCAGCAATTTTGACCTCTCCAGTCTCGGGATTAATAATAATATTATGGGGTTTAATATCTTTGTGAACAATTTGATGGTGATGAAGTTGAGCTAAAGTCGTAGCGAGTTGAATGGCAATTTGTAAAAATTGGGTGAGGTCAATCTCGTGCTTATCCCGATAAATTTTGAGAGAATGACCCCCAAAATCTTCGACGACTAAGGCTAGACTATTTTGATATTTTTCTAAGCGATAAGGTTTCACAATGCCTGCAATATTCAGGCCCTGGATCAGGTCATATTCATGCTTAAATCGGACAATATCTTGAGCTTGGGGAAATTCTGCTTTGAGGATTTTAATAATAACGGGTTGTTGTGTCCGTTTACTATAGGCGCGGTAAATGACCGTTCTCAGGCCGGATTGAATTTCCTGGATTTGGGCATACCCTGGAATCAGGCTCATAAATTCAGTAATATCAATAGATAATTGAGTTTAGGGTATCATTGAATGGTCTAAAAGTGAGGAATTCTGTCAATTTTTTCCCTTCCATGCGAGCAGTTCAAGAAAAAACATCAACGGTTAACTCATGGTATTCAAGGATATATTGACCGATCGCCCTCTTCCACCAATCCTAAAAGGATAATCCGGTTCAAGATAAACCGGCGATCGGCAATCTGAATTAGACTGGAGCACATCGCACCGCAATTCCAGTCTCCTGCGCAATCTCACGAGCAAAGTTTTGTAAAACCTCGGGATTGAGACATTGCAAAATCTGCACCGGATAGGGTCGAAATTCCTGGGGGTGATGATTTCCCCGTCCATCTAATTGCCGGTTGACAGGTTTGGGACGAGTGGGAGTATTCAGTTGAATTTCATCCACCCCTAGCGATCGCATTGCGCTCATATATTCCGCTTTCATTTGAGCATCCCACGGAGACAACAGCATCGTTTGAATGCCAATTTTCCCCGGATAATCTTGACAAAACTGCTCAATTCCTGACCAAATATCCGCCAAAGTAATCCCCTCAATGGGACGATTTACCCCTTGAAATCGGCGTTCCGAGACAGCATCGAGTTTAATAGAAACCTGGTCCGCGATCGCCAAAGCATTCCGAACATCGGGATCTCTCAAGGTTGTGCCATTAGTGAGCACTAAAGTCCGGCGATGGGTGCGATCGGCGATTCCCTGTAAAATTTCCCTTAAATTCAACGCTAACGTGGGTTCTCCACTGCCACTGAGGGTAATCACATCCACATCCCAAGGTGCAAACCCTTCCAATTCGTCGAGGATTTGTTGGGTGGGAATATAAATAGCGCGATCGCCAGTTTTCTGTTCAATTTCTCCCAATTGGCAGTAGACACAATTAAAAGAACAAGTAGAAATTCTGCCAATGGGGTCAATTCCAAGCGATCGGCCATACCGCCAAGAAGAAACGGGTCCATAGACTGATGAAAATGTTGGAGTTGCGTTCATTGTTGTTAACAAAGCACTGCATCAATAAAGAATCAGACCGTTAAATGTTTTAAACAGCACAAGGGGGTTTTACGTGAGGGGTGAAGCTATGAAACGAGATTAGAGATCCAGACTTAACTCAAAAAGAGCTTCATGAGTTATTCTTCCTGCCTGTTGAACCCCGTTTAATGGTAGTCAGATCTGTATTTTACCTCTTTTATAAACTTAAACCGTAGCCTTACTAACTGATCAACTATGAGGTAAAATGGACATCTCAGAGTTAAGTCTTCAGTTTTAATTATAGCCTTTCCCCGGCTGGTAAGGTAGCGCTACAATGTGTATCTAGCATGACCATCTCAGTCAACCGAGGAAGGAGTAAGATGCTTGCACTACAAGACTATTAGGCTGGGAAACCTTCTCAGACAGATTGAGACACGCTACAAGTCTCTTCTGTCATGTTCGGGCCAATTAACGAGCTGGTGTTATTTCAGGGAACGAGAGTTCAGGCTTTCAATAGGATTTGACTTCAAGAAGGATAACAACTTGACAGGAGTAACGGGATGATATACCCTTTAATTAATTGGTGTAATAGAATTTGCTAGGATAAATCAGTTGTTTTTGAACCCTCTATAAAAGAACAATGGAAAACCCGAGCGACCGTCTCACAATAGAGAACATTGAATCTATTGACAGCCTGGACAAATGTGCAGAAGTATTAATGGAAGCTTATAATGGAGAACCGTGGAATGATAAATGGACTAAAGAAAAAGCTTTAGAAAAACTCACTTGTTTTTATAATTCCCCTAAATTCTTGGGATGGATGGCAATTCGAGAAAACGATGTGGTAGGGGCTTGTTTGGGAAATATCGAACCCTATTATATTGGGGACTATTTTCATTTAAAAGAAATGTTTGTATCGGTCCATTCCCAAAGACAAGGAATTGGGTCTCAATTAATGGCAGCGTTAAAAACACATCTCGAAAGCATCAATATTAAAACGATTATTCTCTTGACTTCTCAGGAAGCATTCACTTTTGATTTTTATCAAAAGACAGATTTTCATATCATGCCAGGGATGTGTGTGATGCATTTTGGACCTATTGAGTAAATAACACCCGGTTAAACGGGATTTAGCCAGCCTAAATCATCGCAACAGATTCCACCTTAAGCGATTGTTTGCCATTCGAGGATAATAGAGGGTGGAATTTGTAGTGTAGTCAGGCGATCGCCTGCCAGGGGTAAAAGGAGAATAGTTCGCTGATTTCTTGGCAGTTTCAACAGCACAGATTTAAAATCGTACTGCCCCACATTTGGGGCGGGAGACTGGTCCGCAAACTCATCTGCTGCCGTAAAAATTTCCCCGGTCTCTATTTTAATTTGAAGCGATTGCGGATGGGAAAACTCCGCCACACCTGGAAATCCGACTAATCTCAGATTTACCCCCGTCACGGTTGCGTCCTTAACTCGTTTAAAGAGTACCACTTGCCAAGAATACCCGGCCTGATCTCGTAAGCTATGTTGAGATTGATACAGGAGTTGACCTGGCGCTTCTTGGATTTGGCGGATTTCTGCCCAAGCGGGTTGGGCCATTAAGTGACTGTCTCCCAGAATGATGAATACTACCAGAGAAAGGACAACCAGCAGTTTAGAAAGAATGGAGTTGATGCGAAGTCGCATAAATATTATATTGTTTTCAAAGTAATGCTTCTATCGTAGTGGAGATAGGTGCTCTTATAGGTGATTATAAGTGAGGGGTTTTGAATTTTGGGGCGCGATCGCACTGACTGTAACCCGGGCAATCCCGATCCGGACAGGGGCAAATTACCGCAACTCCAGTAGTTACTCAAAACGACTCTAGTTGTGACACCTAACAGGGGAAATGACTGACGTCGTGACCTGGAATGAGATAAAAACGACTTCAGTTCAGGGTAGATAAGTATGGGGGCGGTGGGACTTGAACCCACACGGCTGTCTCCAGCCAACGGATTTTCATTCTCCCGCAACTTTCGTTGCTGCCAGAACACTGGTTTTGAGAATTGGACTCTCCCTTTACCCTCGGCTTTACGTTAGGGTAGCTCCCGTCGAGTCTCTGCACCTTCCGAAGTTTCGGCTTGGCTCAGGATTGCCTTGTCTGTTGACAGAGTTAGGTTTCCCTGAATTTGAGAGCGGTCACTTAAAGGATTTCTCCAATAAGGCTCAGTTTTCTAAGTCCGTAGCGTCTACCATTCCGCCACGCCCCCGAGCAATTCAGCTTATGTTTAATCGGATAAGGTTGTCTGAACCTGTAAGATTAAGCATTTCGCTAAAGCATAGCTATTATGCACGATTTTTCTATCTAAGTCAACTGTCAATCCTAAATTTACCGGATTTTATGAATGGACGGTGTTTTGAGGGGGAATACTGACAAGGGGGAAAATTTTTACCTCTTTAGAAGTTGACAGACTCATATTTGTGTGATAAGGCTTACTCTGAGCGGGTTTGGAATCCCAATCAGGAAGGAGGCATCTGCCCAGCACAATGGTTTAAAGTAGAAAATAAGCACTTGAGCTACTTAGGATCCTCATGGTTTATCAACCTGACTTTCTGAATTCCCACGATGAAGATGTCGAAGCGAATCAGTTGCTGAAATACTTACAGCATCAACCGCCCGAAGTATTGGCGCGGGTTGCCAAGTCAGTCAGCCCGGAAATTAAGGAAATTATCTCTCAGAACGTTCAGGGACTGGTGGGTGTCCTGCCGTCGGAGAACTTTGAGGTTCAAATTACGACGAACCGAGAGAATTTGTCTGGGTTATTGGCATCTGCCATGATGACAGGTTATTTCCTGCACAAAATGGAACAACGGATGCATTTGGAGGAACGCTTATCCCAAGTCAGTTCCCTTGGGAACGACTCTGCGGGTGGCGGTTCAGGGAAACATGGTTCTCGTTAGACCACTCATTCAACCTGGGGAAGTTAATCCCGATCGCCCTTTAGTTCCGGCGATCGCGGGGAAACGCCCCAGGACGCACCGCAATGGTGGCAATGGTCCCTTGGCGGTTGACTTCCACTTGCAGAAGTCCCCCCACTTGGGTGGCTTCTACCAATTCTTGCACTTCGCTGGCTGTGGCGATCGCCACCCCATTAATTTTTTGAATCACATCCCCTTTTTGTAACCGAGCTTTTTGGGCGGGAGTATTGGGTAAAACTGCCATAATCACCACCCCAGTTTCGGTCATAATCTTCACCCCTTCCAAGCGTTCTTCTAATTTGTCGCGGACTCGGGGAGTCAACTCCACCATTTGAATGCCCAAAAATGGGTGAGAGACTTGACCATTGGTGAATAACTCATTGGCAATCCGTTTGGCCGTTTCAATGGGGATAGCAAACCCTAATCCTTGCGCATCCGCGCGAATTGCCGTATTGACGCCAATCACTTCCCCGCGATCGTCGAGTAAGGGTCCCCCAGAATTCCCGGGATTAATCGCCGCATCGGTTTGGATAAAGCGGACCCGCTTATCAGAAATTCCCACTTGAGAACTCGATCGCCCCGTTGCACTGATAATCCCCACCGTGACACTATTATCTAATCCCAGAGGACTCCCGATCGCGATCGCCCATTGTCCCGGCACCAAATTCTCCGAATTCCCTAACTTGACCTTGGGTAACCCCGTCCCCTCAATTTTGACCACCGCTAAATCTGTGAGGGAATCAATCCCCATCACTTTTCCCTCAAAAATGCGCCCATCGTTCAGGGTCACTTTAACCACCCGCGTCCCTTCTACTACATGAGCGTTGGTGATAATTTGACCCTCAGCGCTTAAAATAAACCCCGAGCCCGTCCCTTGGTTTTCCTGTTGTCGTGGGGGTGGCATTTCTTCCCCAAAAAATTTCCGAAAAAAGGGATTCGTTTCGTCATTCTCCTCCCCGGGTATTGCGGACCGCACTGCGTCAATTCTGACCACCGCCGGGCCCACTTTGGCTGCCGCTGAAGCGATAAAATTGCGGTCAATCGGCTGTTCCCTAAACGCGGGATTGGTTTCAATATCTGAGTTCGCATCCGTATTCCGGGGCGTGCTAGGGTCCTGTAACATCACCGGCATAGCAATGGGTAGTGTTCCGCGACTGCCATCCACCAACAGGTATCGGCTGGCGATCGTGCCGACAGTCCCACCGAGGACCAACAAGTTCAACCCCACAATCAGCCGCTTTAATACTTGACCCATAGCCGGTTTCCCCATTCGATAGCAATACAACTCATCCCGAAATGGCACACAATTTTTGAAGTGGGCAAAAGCAGCCCGTGGATTAAATCTTAGCAATAAGCAAATCCGGAGAGTCGGGTAGCCTATTTTCTCCCACTGTAGCCTAATTCTCAGGTTTGGAGCGAGGGCTGACGGGGTAGAGTGGGTAAAAGTTAGTTAAAGCTGACATCTGCCGCTGCTGGCAATCAGTGCATAGGGTTCAAACCCCCGCCCAGTGTGCCTCCCCAAGAATCAGGGGAGGGGACTGGAGGGAGTTGTGCGCGGCTTTTTTTAGCCGATCGCCTCTTTCAAACTCTGACAAAACTCACCAATTGAGGCTAATCCTTCTTCTGGAGTTCCTTCCGCTAATCGTTTGACAAAAGCACTTCCGACAATGGCGGCATCTGCACCCCAGTCTTTGACTTGGCGTGCCATTTCTGGGGAGGAAATGCCAAACCCCACCCCGATGGGTTTATCCGTGAGTTGGCGCATTTGAGCGAGAATATCTTCGACGCGAGATTGAACTTGGGACCGCATTCCGGTAACGCCGGTAACGCTGACGAGGTAAATAAATCCTCTGGACTGACGGGCGATCGCTTCAATACGGGCTTTTGGGCTCGTAGGCGCGACCAATAACACCACCTCAATCCCCCGGTCATCAGCTTTTTTGAGGATGTCCTCTGACTCTTCTAAGGGCAAATCCGGGACCACTAAGCCTCGCACTCCAGCATCGGCAGCATTTTTGAGGAACGTGTCCACACCCTGTTTAAGAATTGGGTTGTAGTAGGTGAACAAAATGATGGGCGATCGCAACGTTGGTGTGACAGCTTTGACGGTTTCTAAGACAGCTTCCAAGCGCGTACCCCGTTGCAGAGCACGAGTTGCGGCAGCTTGAATCACGGGTCCATCCGCCAGGGGGTCTGAGTAAGGAACCCCTAATTCAATTAAATCCGCACCCTTGCTATCTAACAGTTGCAAGGCTTTAGCGGTGGTCTGCAAATCTGGATCCCCTGCGGTGATAAACGGGATCAAAGCACACTGCTGGCGATCGCGCAGGGACGCAAAGCACTGGGAAACCGATGTCATTTTATAACTTACCTAGCTTGGATAGATTAACTAGCGTATCATCTGCGCGGAGTGTTAGTTTATCCAAATCCTAGTCTAGGGGTAACGTCTGGGGTTCCACCCGGATACCGCCTGAAGGCGTTACTACAAACGAAGAAACTTCCCCCGTTCAACGTACTGCCTTCAGGTGTTCCCATTGTTCGCCGTCATGACTTAAGTCGTTATCTCCTACTCTTGCGCCTTCAATTTCTCCGCCTCATTCTCTGCCTCAATTTCTGCTTGAATTTTAGCCAATTCTTCCGGCGTCAACTCTTCTAAGCGCTTTTGTAGAACAGCAGTTTTATAATCTTCCACCTGCTGATGATACGTCATATCTCCCTTGACGGCGCGGAATAAATAGGTGAGTAACCATCCGACTAACCCACCCACCAATAAAACTTGACTCCAAATTCCAGCCGTAATGCTATCTAACCCAGCGCCCTGGAATCCTAAATAGGCTAAACCTCCAGCCAGGAAAACACCCAAGCCAATTCCTAATGCATCAATTCTTCGCATAATTGCGTTAATTTTATGTAAATTTTATGAATAAACCTAGGATGAAGAAATCGAGAATCAACTCATAGCCCGAGGGTCTAGCTGTTGATTTTCCAATCCCTTCATTCCTGTTTTAAGCGTTAATTTCCCGGCGTTTGGGTCGAATATTCAAAAAGGGAGCGAGGGCCAACATTCCCGGGAAAAAGAAAAACACTAAGAAATACAGAAAAGCTCGTTCAAAAGAACTGGCGACATACCACCGCTTTTGTAGCCAAAAGTAGAGGCCGAAGGGAACAACCAATAGGTAAGCTCCGGCTAAAATCACATACAACAATAAAGTGATAGTCGTGTCGTTTAGAATCGGCATGATGGCAATGATCAAGGTTTTACAATAATGCGGCGCGATCGCCTGAATGCAAGGAGTTTACCCCATTTTGGAGGGGTTCGCACCGGCTCAACTCGCCCACGTCCATATTGTAACTTGCTCAGGCCTCCCGGAACTCATTCCTTCTACAGTGGAGAGGATAACCCCTAAAGGGGTAGCCCGGTCAAGGTGTATTGGTAGAGGCCAGCAATTCTCATTTTGGCAAAAAACTGTTCAAATCCCCTTGAGACCAGTATAGTAATGATATCTGCAAAACCCAACAGAGCCAGAACCCTTGAAAAGCCAGGTTGGTTTGACAGGGTAGTGAGTTCTTGGGGCGAGGGCTTGTCATCGCTACGAGACAAGCGTCGAGGTAAAAATACCCGCTATGGAAGCGTAGTCACTCCAGTCATTGTCTGTCTGCGGCAGACGCAGGTGATTCCGTCAGTCCCTGAGTTTGTCAGCCCCCAAGACGGTCATGACAAACAAGACTGTGAAAACACTGCAGCGAAGCGGTGGTTGAACCAGCATGGTCCGCGCTTGAGTGGCTTGAAGGTAACGGTGTTAGGGTCCGCAAACGATAGACGGTGCTCTCGTGCCGCCTGAATTAGTTGTGGCGGATTGTCGTAAAATATTAAACCAATCGGGGCGGCACGCATAGCGCTGCTATTTCCTGTAGAGGGGGGAGGGGTGCCAGCTTCTTGCCAGGGAATCCCTTGTGCCAGACGCATTGCGGCTGCTTCTGTGGAACGTCCCCGTCCGACAATGCGTTCTTCTGAGAAAATTGCGGCAATGCGATCGGCATAGTCTTGGGGATCGAACTGGCCGCAGGTGAGGTAACTTTGCAGCAGTTCCCGGGCCAGTTGAGAATCATCAGTGTATTGGGCGAAGGGGAATGGAAAGCGATCGCGGTCTCGAATCCGCTTCATTTTGAGTTCGTAATTCACATAATTTTGGCAAACCTCTTCGGCATAGCCTTCAACTCGACACCCAACAGCATCACCGAAAGCTTGCCCAATTAAACAGCCGCTAAATTGGTTTTGGCGTGGGATTCTTACCATGAATTTACACCATGCTTTTAAAAGGAACGTAGAGTAAATTTATCGTTCCCTTCCTCTCGTGTTTTTGTTACCCTCATTCAACGCATCTTCAAAACTCCATTGAGTCCTGCTAAAGCTATCCCTTAGACTGCTTCCTCTGAGGGAAACTCGCATTTTAAATGTCACAGTTATTTTATCTCTGGGGGAGTTCCTCGGGAAATCAGCAAGCCAATTTAGCCCCTCGGTTAAGTCTAATTACTTAGGTAACGAGTCTAATAAAGCATTCAAATCCGGTGTAGGATCTTCTTTGAATCAGACAGTTTAGGGTGAAGAATCTTGTTCCTACAACTGCCTTCCACATTGGGTTCTGAGGTACTGTCCCTGTGAAAAATTCATTTCGAGTATTGTCTGAATTTATACTTTTATTAATAAAAATTAAGTTTTTCAACAAAAGTTAGGATAATTAAAACCTATGCTATAAACAGAATAAGCAAAGAACAGAGACGTTTCAGGCGAGCGTAACTTTACTCAAATCAGGTTGAGACTACCCCTGAACCCAAAGAAAAACCTTTCTCAAATGCTTATCTGGTATTCATCTAGCAAAAATATCAGATTAAAGCTAGATTATCTTTGTTTAAAACCACTCAAAAAGACACTTATTCTATACCTATGTCAGCGACTAATGCTTCTGGTAAAAACTATCCGGAATACATAACAAGAGGAGGGGATACAGCTTTCGCTCCCCCATACAACTTAAAGGAAACCAAGTTGTATGGATTCATCCTAGAGGGAACTTTTGAAAATCTTGAAGCTCTCTGCAACAAGTATCTTAATATACCGGGTCAAGATGTTTGTCAATATCGCCCTGCCTCCAATCGGGTGGTGATGGTATTTGATACGATCGCCCACATCAATTCTATAGAACCTCCAGACAGAGATAAAGGGTTTTTCTTGGAGCAAGGCGAAGTGATGTTCTGGGTATTAACTGAAGTTGGAAAACAAGAAGGGTCTAAATTTGTGGTAGATCGCCACGCTTGGTTTATTCCCTATATTTTTGTGGATTCTACACCGGCAATGGTATTGGGGCGAGAAGCCTATGGATTTCCTAAAGAACTCGGGAAGTTTGAAATTCCCGAAGATCCGCACAATCCCGATCGCTTGTCTTTAGAAACCCTAGTTTTGCAACCGTTTGGGTCAAAAACTGAAACCACCTGGCGACCCCTAATCAATGTGCAAAGCGATCAAGGTAAGCAGCAGGATATCAGTTTAAATAGATGGACAGAATTTTCTCAACCCTTTCAACTGATATCCGAATTATTTCCCGACCTTAAAATTGATAAAAAATGCCTCACTCATTTAGAGTTGCCGATGGTCTTCCTCAAGCAATTTAGAGATGTCCGGGATGGAAATAAAGCCTGCTATCAAGCCATCGTGGAAGCTACAGCAACCTTGGAAAAGCTCTATGGCGGATTTCCCTATCTGCGTAAATTTACGGTTGATATCGAAAATTTTGACAGTCATCCTGTTGTCACAGAACTTGGTTTAAAATTGAGCCAAACCGCCCAATTTGCATTTTGGGTTCACTTTGATTTTTCTTTTGGAAACTGCACAGAAATTTGGAAAGCAACTTAGATTGTGATTCCCATAAATTAGCATAAATAGCTAATTATTTGTTCAGTCAATCATTCCAACTTGTAAACATCAATGACTCAAATGATCGAAAAGAAAAAAATTGCCATCCTGGGTGGAGGCATGGGTGCTATGGTGACAGTATTTGAACTCACCAGCCAACCCAATTGGCAAGATCTGTACGACATTACCCTCTATCAAGTCGGCTGGCGTTTAGGTGGGAAGGGTGCAAGCGGGCGGAATATGACGGCGCACGAATCCGCAGATCCCGACTACCGAATTCAGGAACATGGATTCCACATTTTTTTCGGCTTTTATGCCAATACGTTTCGAGTCATGAAGGACTGCTATGATGCCCTGGAAAATGAAAAGGGAATTTTTCCAGGCATAGAAAATGCTTTTCAGCCCCATAGTTTTATCGTCTTTGAAGACCAAGATGAACAGGATAAATGGGTGCCTTGGAACCTGCATTTTCCTTCCTGTAAGCATGAATTTCCCTGGGCAGAGAATGTTGTAGGAGTCGCTTCTCCCTGGGACTATATTCTGAAGATGCTTGAGTTCATGCGACACAAACATAGCGAGTCTGCTCACTTAGATTCCCTCCCTGAACCTAGCATTGAATTCAAAGCCGATTCAGCAACAATAAACTTACAGGGGTTCGCTCATCTTGTTAAAAGATTAGAGACTGTAGAAATTGTTGGTTTAAGCTGGGAAAACTTTAGAACGAAATCTGCTGGGGAGATACTTCATCTAGCGCATCAGTTTGCTACAGCTATCGATCGCGATATCCAAAACCCCTCACAGCCTATCGAAACTCCATCGACTCAAGATCGAGAAATTTTGCTGGGCTTGTTAGACCATTTCATGAAACTAGAAAGCCATAAATTAGAAAAAGCAAGTGGCGAATTAAAGGGAAATTTCGAGAATCCATTCACTACATTTAATCGGCTCCTCATTATCTTCAACTTAGGCTACGCCATAATCCGGGGGATAATGGCTAATGCACTTTTTGATTGGCAATCTTTCAACGACCTAGATCGGCACGACTTTAGAACGTGGTTGGGTCATCATGGAGCTTGGAATCAAACAGTAAATTCGGTCTTGGTTGAGGTTATGTACGATCTCCTCCTCGCCTTTCCCGGTGGGATTGCCACCAGAAACAACGGTCAATTGGGAGCAGCAGCAACCATCCGGTGGATCTGGCGCATGATTTTCACTTATAAAGGGGCAATCATGTGGAAAATGAACGCAGGGATGGGAGATACAATCTTTGCTCCTTTGTATAAAGAATTGAAGAAAAGGGGGGTTAAGTTTGAGTTTTTCCATCGGGTGAGTAACCTGGGGCTGAATTCCGAAAAAAATGCGATCGCAACAATCCAGATGGGCCGACAAGTCACCCTGAAAAATCCCGCCGAAGGATACGATCCTCTGATTCCAGTCAAGGAACTTCTCTGCTGGCCGAGTGAACCGCTTTATGAGCAAATCGTCGAAGGTGAAGCTCTGCAAAATCAGAACATTGACCTAGAATCGTTTTGGACTCCCTGGAAAGATGTAGAAGAAGTGACTCTCCACCACGGACGAGATTTCGATCTGGTCGTTCTGGGGATTTCAATTGGAGCTTTCCCCTTCATCTGTCCGGAACTGATTGATGCCAACCTAGAATGGCAGCAGATGGTTGAGTCTGTCCAGACTGTAACGACCCAAGGCGGACAGTTATGGCTAAAACCCTCCCTCAAAGAACTAGGATGGACTCAAGACAGTCCCGTTCTAGGGACTTACGAAGAGCCGCTCGATACTTATGCAGATATGACCCATCTGCTCGAACGGGAAAACTGGCCTAGCGATCGCCAGCCTCAGAATATCGCTTACTTTACAGGCGTGATGGAAGATCCAGGCATTCCCGATGCCAGTCACTATAATTTTCCCGCAGAGCAACAACAGAAAATCAGCGGACAAGCGATCGACTGGCTCAAAACCAATACTGCCCCTCTCTGGCCCAATGCTACAACTCCAGACAATCCGAGTGGACTGAATTGGGATTTGCTAGTAGACTTATCAAATGAGCAAGGAGAACAACGCTTTTACTCGCAATTCTGGCGGGTTAACATCACTCCTTCGGAGCGTTATGTCTTATCGGTTCCCGGTAGTTACCAGTTTCGCCTCCGGGCCGATGGTTCTCGATGGGATAATCGCCCTCGGGGGTTCAGCAACCTTTATCTCACCGGAGATTGGGTCGATAATTCTTTTAATTCTGGGTGTATTGAAGCTACGACAATGGCAGCAATGCAAGCCGCCCGGTGCATCCTCGAACAGCAGTTTAGCCAAAACTACCATCGCCCGCAAATTATTGGCGAGAATGATGCTTGGCCTAAACCTCAATCCGGAAACTTCTCTTTAAGCTAGGTAGGCGAGGCTAAAGGTAGAGCAGTAAAATGGCAGAAACTAGGGAAAAGTATTAGACAAGATTGGATAATTAGGAAAAGATCCCCCCAATCCCCCTTTTTAAGGGGGGATTAAGAGATTTCTGCAAAAAGTCTATTCCTCTAGCCTAGCTGTCTCTCTATAGGTTTGCGATCGCCATTTAAAGTCGGGTAAAACTAAACTTAGGGGAGGATCTGAATTTTAGCTTTTTTCAGATCCTCCTCCCATGAACATAATCAAGAGAAACTTAAAATGTTGAAACTTGAAGGATATCAGATTCTGGCTCAAATTTACGAAAGCAGTAATTCTTCGGTTTATCGAGGCATCCGACAACAAGATAACCAATCCGTTATATTAAAATTTCTTAAAGAAGACTATCCGACACCCTCGGAACTCACCCGCTACAAGCAGGAATATGAAATTACCCGAAAGTTGAATCTGGATGGAGTCATTAAAGCCTACGATCTAAAATCCTACCAGAGAACGTTAGTCATTATTTTTGAAGATATTGAGGCAGTGTCTTTAAAAGAATTTATGGCTCAACGTCAACAAGGGGGAATGGGCGCACTTGAAATGCAGATTTTTTTGGAGATAGGCGTAAAAGTTTGCGAGATATTGGCAGCCATTCACGCCGGTAATATCGTTCATAAAGATATCAATCTTTCCAATATTATTTTTAATCCCCAAACCACTCAAATAAAAATTATTGACTTTGGAATATCAACGGTTTTAAATAGCGAAACGACTACCGCAAAAAATCCCACCGTATTAGAAGGAACCTTAGCCTATATTTCCCCCGAGCAAACGGGAAGGATGAATCGTTCGCTTGATTACCGTACCGACTTTTACTCCCTCGGCGTTACCTTTTATGAATTACTAACGGGACAACTGCCATTTACAACCACCGATCCTCTGGAATTAGTGCATTGTCACATCGCCAAAGTTCCCCTATCTCCTCATCACGTCAATCCAGACATTCCACCAGTCCTGTCCGATATTGTGATGAAACTGATGGCAAAAACCGCTGAAGAGCGATACCAAAGTGCGTTGGGAATTCAAGGGGATTTAGCTGAATGCTTGTTTCAGTTACAAACAAGCGGAAATATTGCAGCCTTTCCTCTGGGGACTCAAGATATTTCCGATCGCTTTCACATTCCTCAGAAACTCTATGGACGCGAAGCGGAAGTTGAAGCATTGCTCACGGCGTTTGAGCGAGTAGCCGATCGCGCCAATTCACGAGTGGAGATGATGTTGGTGGCGGGGTATTCGGGGATTGGCAAATCATCCCTAGTGGCGGAAATTCACAAACCCAATACCCGACTGCGGGGCTATTTTACGGAAGGGAAATTTGACCAATTTCAAAAGAGCGTTCCTTACTCCGCTGTTGTCAAAGCCTTTAAAGAATTAGTGCGACAACTTTTAACAGAGAGTGAAGCCCAACTCGAACAATGGCGAAAAAAACTGAAAGAAGCATTTGGGGCAAACGGTCAGGTGATTATTGAAGTAATCCCCGAAGTAGAACTGATTGTGGGCAAGCAGCCCCCCGTCCCCGAATTAGGGGCATCTGAATCCCAAAATCGGTTTAATATTGTCTTTCAAAATTTTATCCGAGCCTTTTGTAGCAAAGAGCATCCTTTAGTCATTTTTCTGGATGATTTGCAGTGGGCAGATTCTGCCACACTGAAGTTAATTGAGCTGATTCTGACCGATCCCGATATGCAATATCTGTTTCTGATAGGAGCCTATCGAGATAATGAAGTCAGCCCCACCCACCCTTTGATGATAACCCTAGAGGGTTTGCTCAAAGAGGGAGCCACGATTAATTCTCTAACTTTAACACCTTTAGCACTAAAAGATACGAGCCAACTTATTGCTGACACGGTATATCGCGATCGCGACTCAGTACAACCCTTGGCCGAACTGGTGATGCAGAAAACAGGCGGCAATCCATTTTTTGTCAATCAGTTTCTCAAAACTTTGCACGCCGAAAATTTAATAGCGTTTACCCTCCCTGAATCCCCAGGCGATCGCCGGAAAACTCAAGGGAAATGGTGGACTTGGGATATTGCCCAAATTGAAGCTCAAAACATTACTGATAACGTTGTAGAATTGACGATCGGCAACTTGAAAAAACTGCCTGCTATGACTCAGGATGTTTTACGTTTGGCATCTTGTATTGGCGCTTCTTTCTCCTTGCTCACCCTCTCGATTGTTTCTGAAAAATCAAAAGAAGTGGTATTTTCAGAACTGGTCACGGCAGTTCAGGCCGGATTTATCCTGCCTAAATCCGATCTGGATGAACACCTCTTCATTGAAGATTATAAATTTTTACATGACCGGGTACAACAAGCCGCCTACGCTTTGATTGATGATGCTCAAAAAAAAGCAGTGCATCTTCAGATTGGCCGCTTGCTACTGGCGAATGTATCGGCAGAAGAACTTTCGGAAAATATATTTGAGATTGTCGATCATTTGAACTTATCTTGGGAATTGATTTCTGAGGAATCAGAATTAGTGGAACTTGCGCGATTAAATTTGGATGCGGGGAAAAAAGCCAAAGCTTCAACAGCTTATTCGGCTGCTTTAGAGCAATATTTTACTCGCGGCATCGAGATGCTACCCGCAGATGCTTGGCAGAATCAGTATGACTTGAGTTATGAATTATACCGAGAGCGATCGGAATGTGAATATCTCTGTGGTAACTTTGAAAAAGCAGAAGAATTATTCGATCTGATATTAACTCAAGTCAAATCTAATGTAGAACGAGCCGATATTCAAAATATTCGGTTAGTTTTATATGACAATACGGGGAAGTTTATAGAAGCGATTCGGATTGGCGCGGAGGCTCTAAAATCTTTGGGATTAAATTTACCCATTGCCAACAAGGAAGAAATTTTATCGGCTCTGGATTCAGAATTGCACTTATACAGATCTAATCTAGAACAAGTCAATATTGCGGATCTCGTTAATGCTCCCGATATGAGCGATCCAGAGATTGCAGCTTGTATGAGGCTGTTAATGAATATTACGGGGCCTGCTTATTTTGTAGACCAAGATTTGTTAGCGTTGATTTCCCTGAAAATGGTGAATCTGTCTTTAGAGTATGGGAATTCTGATGTATCGGCGCATGGGTATGCGTTTTGGGGATTCTTAGCAGGGGCCAGATTAGTTGACTATGAAGTGGGGTATGAGTTTGGTCTGCTCTCGATGAAGCTTAACGAAAAGTTTCAGAATGTGAATTTAGCTTGCAAGGTGTTGAATATGTTCGGGGGGTTGATTAATCCCTGGCGAAGTCACCTCAAAAAAGGGATTCCCTATCTTCGCAAAGGCTATTTAGCCGGAGTGGAAACTGGGGATGTTTACGTGAGCTATAATTCTTACCACTTAATTCTGCAAAGGGTTATCAGTTCGGAAAGCTTTCAGAGCATCCTTGACGAGTCGAATACTCATTTAGAGTTTTTGAATAAAATCAAAAACAGTGTATTTGCTGGAATTCAGCAATTGTATCGTCATTTTATCTTTAATTTACAGGGAGTAACTCTCGATCAGTTTTCGTTTAGCACGGAAGGGTTTGATGAAAATCAATGCCTTCAGATGTGGAACGATAATGGGTTCATGACGGGAGTCGCGCCCTACAATATTTTTAAAGCCCAAATTCTATTTTTATATGGAGAGTACGATCGCGCCTTGGAGAAGATCACAAGAAGCAATGAAATTCTCGTGTTTCTTTCTGGCGTACCCAGTCAAGGGGAGCATTATCTTTACTATTCTCTCATTTTAACGGCTCTGTATCCCACGGCTAGTCCCTCTCACCAGCAGGAATATGAGGAAATTTTAAAAGTCAATCAACAAAAGCTAAAAATTTGGGCTGACAATTGTCCGGAAAACTTTTTGCACAAGTACCTATTGGTAGAGGCAGAAATTGCTCGGATTCAGGGCGAAGGCATCAACGCTCTCGATTTATACGATCGCGCGATCGCGTCCGCTCATGAAAATGAGTACATTCAAAATGAAGCTTTAGGCAATGAACTCGCCGCGAAGTTCTGGTTAGAGAAAGGTAAAGAAGAAATCGCCGAACTGTATATGAGAAAAGCTCATTACAGTTACCAACTGTGGGGCGCTCAACGTAAAGTTGAGGATTTGGAGCAAAAATATCCGCAGTTACTTTCTAAGCGTTCTCCCCAAAAATCTTCAGTTTTGGTGACGAACACTAACACAACTTCTTCAACCACGGGTGGAGGTTCAGATTTAGACCTTTCTACAGTGATTAAAGCCTCTCAAGCCCTTGCGGGTGAAATTCTTTTAGACAAACTGCTGGCAAAACTAATGACGATATTGCTGGAGAATGGCGGGGCACAAAGAGGGTTCTTAATTTTGTCTGCTCAGGGAAAATTAACCATTGAAGCGACGGGAGAAGCGGAGCAAAATCATGTAGAAATCTTACAATCTCGTCCGGTAGAGGAAAATGATAGCTTACCTGTAGGAATCATTAAATATGTAGAAAGAACTCAGGAAGATGTGGTCATTTCAGACGCCAGAAGTGAGGGAATTTTTACTAACGAACCCTATATTGTTAAAAATCAATCTCAGTCGGTTTTATGTGCGCCAATCGTCAATCAAGGAAAATTGATTGGCATCTTGTATCTCGAAAACAACTTGGCGGTAGGCGCTTTCACGCGCGATCGCCTGGAAATCCTCAAAGTTCTCTCCTCCCAAGCTGCCATTTCCATTGAAAATGCCTTGCTCTATCGAACCTTAGAAGATAAGGTAAAAGAACGCACGGCTCAACTGGCACAAGCGAATCAAGAAATTAGCACCCTGAATAACCGACTCAAAGCCGATAATGTCCGCATGGCGACCGAACTGGATATTGTCAAGCAACTGCAACAAATGGTGTTGCCCAATCCCTCAGAATTAGAAGGGATTGAGGGCTTAGAAATTGCGGGATTTATGGAACCAGCCGAAGAAGTGGGTGGAGACTACTACGATGTCTTGCAACAGGGCGATCGCGTCAAAATTAGTATTGGGGATGTCACGGGACACGGTTTAGAAAGTGGAATGCTGATGCTCATGGCACAAACCGCAGTCCGAACACTTGAGAAAATAGAAGAAACGGATCCGGTTAAGTTCTTGGATATCCTCAACCAAACTCTTTATGACAATCTCCAACGCATGAATTCTTCTAAAAATATGACGTTAGCCATATTAGACTATGCCAAAGGTGTCCTCAAAATCAGCGGACAACACGAAGAAGTAATAGTGGTTCGTGCGGATGGGACTTTGGAGATGATAGATACGATAGATTTAGGGTTTCCCATCGGCTTACTTGAAGAAACTGCTGCCTTTATCGCTCAAGAACAAGTGGAGCTTCATCCCGGAGATGTAGTCGTACTTTATACGGATGGAATTACAGAAGCTTTTGATCAAAATCGGGTGCAGTACGGATTAGAAAGGTTGTGTCAAGTAGTGGTAGAGTGTCATTACAAATCTGCCCCAGAAATTCGCAAAGCGATTGTTGATGATTTTAAAAACTATATTGAATCTGGAAAAATGGCTGATGATATTACTTTAGTGGTGATGAAGCAGAAATAGGAAAGGAAAGGTGGAGCAGCAAACAGGTCAGCGATCGCGAGATGGTGAGGTTAACAGTGGAGGCAAATTGGGGACATTGCCGACCCAATTCGCCTCGATATTCTACTCGATACCCGCTATAGAAGCGTAGTCACTCTAGTCATTGTCTGTCCGGGGCAGACGCAGGTGATTCCGTTAGTCCCTGAGTTTGTCCGCCCCCAAGACGGTCATTACAAACAAGACTGTGAGAACGCTGCGGCGAAGCGGTGGTTGAACCAGCATGGTCCGCGCTTGAGCGGCTTGAAGGTAACGGTGTTAGGCGATGACTTGTACTGCCACCAACCCCTGTGCCAGCTCCTGTTAAACCACCAGTTAGACTTTATCCTGGTCTGTCGCCCAGATTCCCACACCACTCTTTATGACCATCTTGAGGGGATTGACCTACCAACGATCATCCGCAAACGGTGGACGGGAAAAATAGCGGAAACCTGGACTTACCGATATCTCAATGACTTGCCCCTCAAAGACGGGGCGGATGCGCTGTTGGTGAACTGGTGTGACGTAACTGTTAGCCATCTAAGCCAAAGGGTGATTTACCACAACGCCTTTGTCACCCGCTACACCCTGAGTGATAACAACGTGGCCGAGATTCTTCAAGCTGGCCGCACTCGTTGTACGGTTCAGAACGAGAAATATAAACGGCACAGAGACCATCTGCCGACTCGCCAGACCTTGAGTGATGATTTACCGGCTTTAACCCGGTATCTGTATTTCGACAACTGGGATCACCGGATCACCTTCATGCTCCAGGGTCTTGAGCTAGAGATTCCTCCCAATAGCAGTTAAATTTCCAAAATGAGAATTGCTGGGTAGAGGCGCTTCGGGAAGCGCCTCTACATTCCATGCCTCTTTTTCATCATGAACTTGACAATTTGGACTGGCGATTCTCGAATGGCCCCTACAGGAAACAACGATTTTTCGGGATTTAATTTACCACCTTGACCGGGCAACCCCTAAAGGAGTTACTACAAACGTTTGGTGTTACCCCTTTAGGGGTCCTCATCGTGGAGGTTCAGCCATGACACGAGAGGGTTGGATTAATAACCGCCCGGTTCTTCCTCGTATTCCGGCGCTTTGGTTTTCTCAGGAATATTAATCCGAGGCGGGTTGTAGGACTTATCCTCTTCTTGCGCCCAGGCATCGGACTCTACATCATCACTGTATTCATAATCCTCGACATATTCCGGCTCTTCATACACAGGAGCCGTGCTATAGTTTGGCTCCTCGTAAGCCTCGTCATAGCGATCGTTGTAGTCCATATCGTAGGTATCCTGGGCTGTGGCTTCGCTCCAGTTATCTTGTTCTAAATCGTCTTCGTAGTAAATGGGTGCAGCTTGAGTTTGGCGTAAGGGTTCCACCACAGGTTGTTGCCAGGATTCATCCTCATCCCAAACTTCTTCCACCACTCGGGAGGGCGATCGCAGAGGTTCCGGCGCTGGAACTGCCATCCCTGTCGGCAGTTGATTTTCCGGTCGCGCTGTCGGCATAATCAGGGCCTCTTCTTCTCGCGCCCAAGGCGGTTCACCAATGCCTAAACGCTCTAAGAATCCCACCGTCAACTGCGAGAGTCGTTCTTCTGCCCCTTCAAACACGATCAGGCGATTGGGTCCACTACTGACAATTTCCTCAACCGGCAGTTCATAGGTACTAATCACTTGGTCGGGAATTTGCGGCAGTCCCAAGGAGGCAATCACCAGGGACACCAATTCCCCCGTTGCCAGGTCAAACTTGAACCCTCGGGCACGTCCTAACAGTTCGCCGGTTTCCGTAATTACTTCGCTGTTGATGACCCGGCTGTAGGCATCTACGTCAATATCTTCGATGACGTCTTCATCTTCAACCAAGATCACATCGCCAATCTGTTCAATGCTCCTGAGAAACATGAATCGGGGCATTCCGGCGACTGAGAGGAGATTATCTCGCAGACCCAAAGCTACGACCTGTCGGCGGTCAATGTCTACCAACAGTTCTTTGACGACCCCCAGGCGCTTGCCGGTGTCGCGGGTGATCACTTGAGTATTTAACAAGTCGGAGCGCAGACGGATGGTATCAGATGTCATTCTTAGTTGAATCCTAATAGCGAATTCTCTTTAATATTACTATCCATAAAATCATACAGCCGAGGTTTTGGGCTCAATTTGTAGCCCAATCACTTGGGTATAGGCTCCCCGGGCTTGGGTGACGCCTATCACCCGTTCGGCTAGTTTGAGCATGGGAGTTTTGTGACTGACGACGATAAATTGAGCCACGTCAGCTTGCTGTTTTATTATTTTAGCCAATCGTTCCACATTTGCCCCATCTAAGAACATATCCACTTCATCAAAGGCGTAAAACGGTGATGGGCGATACCGTTGCAGGGAGAAGATAAAACTGAGGGCGGTGAGGGATTTTTCTCCCCCGGACATGGAGGCTAATCGTTGGACGGGTTTTCCTTTGGGGTGGGCGACGAGGGATAAACCACTGCTAAAGGGGTCTTCGGGGTCGTCGAGTTGCAGATAGCCATCGCCGTCGGAAAGTTCGGCAAAGATGGTTTGAAAGTTCTGGTTGACGGCATCGAAGGCTTCTTTAAAGGCCCGGAGTCGCAGGGTGGTAAAGTTTTCAATCCGCAATAGAATTTCCGTGCGTTCCCCTTCTAAGGTGGCGAGTTTTTGGCTGAGTTCTTCTAATCGGGCTTGGGTGCGATCGTACTCTTCCAAGGCCAACATATTCACGGGTTCCATTGCTTCAATCCGTTTTTGCAGCGATCGCACTTCTTTTTGCAACTCCTGCAATACCGTTGCCAAACGGTTCTCCATCGCCTCGGGAACCGGCGGCTGTGGGTCGGGTAATTCCGCT
Source organism: uncultured Oscillatoriaceae bacterium (assembly GCA_965650385.1). Taxonomy (GTDB): domain Bacteria; phylum Cyanobacteriota; class Cyanobacteriia; order Cyanobacteriales; family Laspinemataceae; genus Laspinema. The sequence continues at coordinate 4,687 of CBFGOM010000037.1, read as the reverse complement.
TCCCGTTGTTGTATTTCTTGTTGCATATTGACGAGTTGTTCCCTCCGTCCCTGTTGGGTTTCATGGAGTTTTTGCAGTTGCCATTCCAGTTGCTGACGGCTTAAATGCAATTCCCGCACCTTGGCTTCTGCTTGGTCCCGGGCGGTTTTTTCTTCCCCCAGTTTGGACTCAATTTCCGCCAAAGCAGTTTGAGTTTGCGTCATTTCCTGACCCAAACGGGTGAGTTGCTGCTGCAATTGGGCAATTGCCTCAGTTCCGGTAATTTCTTGTTGCCGTAATTGAGTTAACTGCTTTTGTCCGTCTTGAATTTTCTCCTCTAGGCGCTGATACTGACTGCCTAAGTCTTGTTGCCGCAACTGCGCCCCACTGAGGGACTGTTCCCATTCCTGTAGCTGACTCTCCAGTTCCCGAACTTGGGACTGGATTTGTTGCCATTCGCTATTGGTTCCCGATTCTTCCATTCCTGCAAGTTCTAACCGCCAGCGTTCTAGCTGCACTTCTTGGTCCGGTAAGTCGGCGGCGAGGGTTTGCAGTTGGGCGATCGCCGTTTCTAACTCTTGGGAATTTTTAGTTAATTGTTGCTCTAACTGGGCGATCGCCCCAGTTAAACCATTAATCTCTTTCTCTAACTGTTCCGATTTAAGCTGCAATTCTCGCTGTTGCTGCTTCGCTTCCACCAATTGCGCCGATCGCTGTTTCACGGTTTCCGTAGCGGTGGCGACTGCGCTCGTACAGCGTTCTAAAATTGTTTCAATTTCCTGGAGGCGATTTTGCAGGGCCGTCACTTCCCCAGATTCGGTATTCCCTCCAGTCCCAAACCGCAAGCTAGACCGAATAGGGGTACTTCCCCCAGTCATGGCCCCCGTGCTTTCTAATAAATCCCCATCCAAAGTCACAATCCGCGCTTGTCCCAAATAAGGACGAGCTAAATTGATGCTCTCAAAAACAACAGTATTGCCAAAAATATAGGCAAAAATTTGCAGATAGGGGCGATCGCATTCAATCAAATTCACCGCATAATCCACAAACCCTGGGGCATTTCGCAAGGCTTCAATGGGTGAAAATCGTCCCGGTTTAATTTTATTTAACGGTAAAAACGTCGCCCGTCCTGCCCGTTTTTGCTTCAACAGTTCGATCGCCGCTGCGGCAACCCCATCATCCTCTACCACCAGATAGCCCAACCGCCCACCGGCAGCCGTTTCTAACGCCAATTGATAGGGCGGTTCCACCCGTCCCAGTTGCGCCACTAAGCCACAGACTCCCGGTAACCCCGTCTGTAAAATCACCTTACTCGCCCCCGTCCCGCTGGCTTCTTGCTGGGCTTGATTTTGGGCTTCCAACTTGTCCAAACGCCGTTGTTTATCCCGTTGTTCTTCCAACAGTCGTTTTTGGGTTTCCTGCTGCACCTGCAAGTCTTGTTCCAACGCAGAAACCGTTTGTGCCAAGGATTGCACCTGTTGCACCGCTAACTGATGCCGTTGTTCGATATCCGTGCGCGCAAATTGCTGGTTCATCAAGTCCTGACGGGAGGTTTCCAAGGACTCCTGTTGTTCCGCGATTTTCTGCTCAAGCTGTCCCCGGCGTTCGGTTAAACGGGCTTGTTCCGTGCGCTGGGGGTCGAGATTTTTTTGCAGGGTTTCGATTTGACGGTGGAGGTTGGTTTGTTGCTGCACCCACTCCTCGGAAGCGGAGGCAAGGGTACTCGCCTGTTCGCGTCTTTGGTTCAACAGGGTTTGGGTGCTATCCCGGTTTTCCTGCACGGAAACAATTACATTTTTTTCTAATTCCCGGTCCTCAGCCAATTTTTGCAAGGCTTGTTGCAGTGCCTTGATATCTTGCTCAGTTTGCGCTAATTGAGCGAGGGTCTGTTGGCGGGTGGCTTCTTGTTCCCCTTTGCGGTTTTGGAGTTGCCGATGTTCTGCATCTTGGGTGGCAAGGGTGGATTGCAGGGCGATCAGTTCCTCTTCTCCGAGGGCTTTGACGCGATTGTTGAGTTCTTCCAGGCGGGTGCTGGCTTGTTGGATTTCGCCACTGATAGAGGTAATTTGGTCGCCGAGTTGAGTCACTTGGCGATCGCCCCCTTCAATTTGCTCCCGCAGTTTCCACTCCTGTTGCTTCAACTGTCGCCATTCCAACACGGCGGCGAGTTGTTCTTTTTCATGCAACTCAGCGCGCAATTTTTTATATTGTTCCGCCTTAGTCCGGTCCTTGGAAAGGCGCTCAAGCTGAACCCTTAGCTCATTTTCAACAATGCGGCAACGGTCTTCCCGTTCCTTCACTTCATCTAATTTTGTTTTAGCTTGCACGATTTTCCGGTCAAAAGCGGCCACCCCTGCCAGTTCATCAATAATTTCCCGCCGTTCCTTGCCATTCATGGAGATAATGGCGGTAACGTCCCCTTGAAGCACCACGTTATAGCCTTCGGGGTAAATCCGCAGACGGTTAATTTGTTCGTGCAACTCTGTGAGGGTGCAGGATTCCCCATTCATGTAGTAGGTGGAGGTATAGGTACCCCCTTTGGTGACGCGCAACCGACGGGTGATACTCCATTCGCGATCGGCTGTGGCAGCCAGGGTTTCGGCTGCCGAGGGTTCCGATGGGGTGGCCCCATTGCCATTGTTAGAGGGGGATTCGGGGGCGACTGACTCGGGTTCTTCCGGTTCTAAACTCGGTTCACCTTCCACCGGGGATTCATCCCGTGTCGCGGTTGCCGGTGCATCAGGGGTATCAATTAACCCAAACGAATCCCCCAAATCAAACGTCACCGTCACACTCGCTTCAACAGTGCCACGACTGCGGGATTGATTGTGGTTCACTAAATCGGGCAAACGTTCTGCCCGCATTCCTTTAGAAGTCGAAATGCCCAGACAGAAGAGAAGGGCATCGAGAATATTAGATTTCCCCGAACCGTTAGGACCTGAAACCACGGTAAACCCGGGCAAGACAGGAATGCTCGTCGTGCCGCCAAAGGATTTAAAGTTGCTCAGTTCCAGGCGCGTGATATGAACCATATCGGTTAGAGGGCTACAGAATTGCCCCTTGGGGGTGTTGACTTCTTAATCTAGTTTAGCGATTCTTCACAGATTAGCACGAAGAAATCCAGGGAGGAAAGGGGGTTGAAACCGTACCCTACGTGTGGAAATGGGAAAGGCTTGACATCTACCGGAAGAAGGAGATTGAGGAAAGGGTCCTGGGATGAGTCAAACGATAGGCATAAAGGATCCATGCCCACTACGGTTGCAAAAAGTCGGTTTTCTCTATGAATTAGCCCGCGCCCGCTGCCTTTGTTCGTATAGCCCCACCTTTGAGGGTGCGGGGTTTTATGGATTAGCCCTGTCAAGGGGTGTAGGGGCCCAATACTTGCACCCCTACAAGAAATAACGATTTTTTGTCATTAAATTTACTCCTAATTCAATATTCAATAGCAAGCATTGCACCCCTAATTTTCAGGGCAGCAATTAGTCTTAGTTTGAGTATGTTTATAAGTTTAAAACCGGAAATTTTGCACTCTTAAAGCTTTGCAAAAAACAAGGCCTTTAATCGTTAACCTTCTTTCTTTTGCCGGATTTAACTTTTGCTACATCTTCCTTAAGTTGTCAGGAATGGATTCCAGCCTGGGAATGCCATAAGGGACGCTCGGCCTCTTACCTGCTTAGGGTTTGGGAATCACGAGGTTGCCATAACTCAACTCCGTAATTGCGGTCCATTGGTATATTTCTTCTCGAAATTTATTCCATTGTTCATAAATCCCCCGAAAGGTGGCATCTTGGCTGGCACTCTGTGCATATAACTCAAAGGTGACTTTCTTCGCGGCGTCGATAATTTCTTGACTGTAGGGAAGTAACTGAGTCCCCCCAGTTTTTAAGGTCGCTAGGGCTTCGCGATTGAGCACTTCATACCGGGCCAGCATATTCAAATTAGCCTCATAGGCTGCTGTTTTAAAAATTTCTTGATAATCCTTGGGCAGTTGCTCCCACTGCGACTTGTTCACCAATACATCCAAGGTCGGTCCGGGTTCCCACCACCCTGGATAATAGTAGAATTGCGCCGCTTTATTTAATCCCAATTTGAGGTCATCGTAGGGACCAACCCATTCTGCTGCATCGATCGCCCCCCGTTCCAAGGCCAGAAAAATCTCCCCTCCAGGTAACACCTGGACGTTGACCCCCAATTTTTCCATCACCTGCCCCCCTAATCCAGGAATCCGCATTTTTAAACCATTTAGGTCCTGGACGCTGTTGATTTGGCGCTTGAACCAGCCCCCCATCTGCACGCCGGTATTACCTGCGGGAAAATTAATAATATTGAAATCGCTATAGAGTCTCTGGATGGCCTCTAATCCCCCGCCATGATACAGCCATGCATTCTGCTGTTGGGCATTTAATCCGAAGGGAACTGAGGTGGCAAAGGCAAGGGCGGGATTTTTGCCAATGTAATAATAGCTGGCGGTATGTCCACATTGGACGGTGCCACTTTGCACGGCATCGAGGACCTGCAATCCCGGAACCAGTTCCCCAGCGGGATAAGGGCGAATCTCGAAGCGGTTATCGGTCATCTCGGCGACCCGTTTGGCGATGGTTTGTGCGCCTCCATAGATGGTATCCAGGGAGGCGGGCCAACTGGTCGCCATATTCCAGCGAATTCTGGGCAAGCTATCCCGAGATGCGGCAGGACCTTTGGCCGCAGG
>CBFGOM010000036.1:0-36905 GCA_965650385.1 uncultured Oscillatoriaceae bacterium | reverse complement strand
CTTCGAGTCCAGCTTTAACAGAAACAAACGAAATTGTTGTAGTGTTGTAGCTGGGGTTAGTCGGAACCTAACAAGCTTTTTAGCTTGAGCGGGGTCAACTAAACTTGATTGAAGCCCAAAGCAAGCCAATAAATAAAGGAGATTGAGTACATGCTAGACGCATTTGCAAAAGTTGTTTCGCAAGCAGACGCACGTGGCGAATTCCTGAGCACCGCCCAATTGGATGCTCTGACCAACATGGTCAAAGAAGGTAACAAACGCTTGGATACCGTCAACCGGATCACCAGCAACGCTTCTGGAATCGTTTCTGAAGCCGCTCGTTCTCTGTTTTCTGAGCAACCCCAGCTGATCCAACCCGGTGGAAATGCTTACACCAACCGTCGTATGGCAGCTTGCTTACGCGACATGGAAATCATCCTGCGCTACGTCACCTACGCCATCATCGCCGGTGATGCCAGCGTGTTAGACGATCGCTGCTTGAATGGTCTTCGTGAAACCTACCAAGCCCTGGGTGTTCCCGGTGGTTCCGTTGCCACTGGCGTTCAAAAAATGAAAGATGCTGCTATCCGCATCGCCAACGATCCCGCAGGCATCACTCCTGGTGATTGCAGCGCTTTGATGTCTGAAATCGCTGGCTACTTCGATCGCGCAGCTTCTGCGGTTTCCTAGTCTGATATAGATTCCGACTAAAAACCCAAACAATCTTTTCTTTTTAAGGATCAAGCTATTACGCCAAGTCCTTAAAAAACCAAAACCAAAGAACGAAAAATTAGTACAACCCTAGGGAGATACTGCAACGATGAAAACCCCAATTACTGAAGCAATTTCTTCTGCTGACGCTCAAGGCCGTTTCCTGGGCAACTCTGAACTTCAAGCTGTTGATGGTCGCTTCAAGCGCGCTCAAGCCAGCATGGAAGCTGCTCGTGCTTTAACCAGCAACGCCCAACGCTTAACCGAAGGCGCTGCACAAGCCGTCTACAACAAGTTCCCCTACACCACCTCCATGCAGGGACCGAACTATGCTTCCACCGAAACCGGTAAGCAAAAGTGCTCTCGCGATATCAGCTACTACCTCCGCATGGTTACCTACTGCTTAGTTGCAGGTGGTACCGGACCGATGGATGAGTACCTGATTGCTGGTTTGGATGAAATCAACAGCACCTTTGATTTATCTCCCAGCTGGTACGTTGAAGCCCTCAAGTACATCAAGAGCAATCATGGTCTCAGCGGACAAGCTGCTGTTGAAGCCAACACCTACATCGACTACGCAATCAACGCCCTGAGCTAATTGATGCAGTCTTCTGGCATCTGTCTGATTGCTTAGAACGGTAATAAGGTGAGATGTCCGGGGAGGTAGGCGGGTGCTGGCAGCAGGCTAGTCTCTGTTTACCTGTCCGGGCATCTTTGTATTTATTGACGCTGAAAAAGCCCGTAATGACCGATCGCGGCACCAAGATTTTGGATGGTCTACAGAAAAACACATCTAAAATCACAACAGTAAAAACTTTTTTTTGGGAGATTGTTTAGATGGCAATTACAACAGCAGCATCCCGTTTGGGAACGACTCCTTATGAAGATACAGGCCGGGTAGAACTGCGTCAAAATAGCAGTGAAGAAGATATCGAAGCAGTGATTCGCAGCGTTTACCGCCAGGTCCTCGGGAACGATTATGTGATGAAATCCCAGCGCCTGAACAGTGCGGAATCGCTGTTGAAAAATGGCAAAATGACCGTGCGGGATTTCGTCCGCGCTGTTGCTAAATCGGAACTTTACAAAGAAAAGTTTCTTTACCCCAATTTCCAAACCCGCGTCATTGAACTCAATTATAAACATCTGTTGGGACGCGCTCCTTATGATGAATCCGAGGTGATTTATCACTTGGATCTGTATGAAACCCAAGGGTTTGATGCAGAAATCGATTCTTACATCGATTCTCCGGAATATGAAAGCAACTTTGGGGACAATATTGTACCCTACTATCGGGGCTTTGCAACCCAAAATGGTCAAAAAACCGTTGGGTTTAACCGGATGTTTCGCCTTTATCGCGGTTATGCCAACAGCGATCGCGCACAACTTGAAGGTACTAAGTCTCGGTTAATTCGCGAACTGAGCAAAAATCAAACCAACACGATTGTTGCTCCTTCTGGCGGTTCTGATGGCTGGTCCTACCGTCCTTCTCTCGATTCTTCTCCCGCAACCTGCCTCGGTGGTGCATTCGTTGGGTTTGGAAAAGATGGCGGTGTGTATCGCATTGAAGTCACCGGACTTCGGCAAACCGGCGTCCGTCGCAGTTGCCAAACCTTCATCGTTCCTTACGAGAGCTTATCTACAAAAATTCAACAAATCGTGAAGCAAGGCGGAAAAATCGCCAGCATCACGACTGCCTAATTTAGGATAAACTCTCAGGCAGCCCACAGGTTGGAAACGGCTATGAGCGCTACTCGATTAATCCCTAATATTTCCAAGAGCACAGGTGAAATATTCAAGATTCAACCGAGGAAAAGCATCATGACGATCGCCTGTGGGTTAACCTCGTCAATCTACACCAAAGGAGCTAGTCAAATCAAATGTTAGGTCAAGTTGCAGGCTTAAATCAATCGAATACCAGCGCAGGAAATCGTTTCTTTCGCTATGAAGTGACCGGATTGCGTCAAAACGAAGAAAGCGATCAGAGCAACTACTCGATCCGCCAGAGTGGAAGTGTGTTTATGACCGTTCCCTACAACCGCATGAACGAAGAAATGCAGCGGATTACCCGTCTGGGTGGCAAAATTGTTAGTATTCAGCCCTTGAATGTTCAGCTTGAGCAACCGACTCATGAAGGAGAGGGGGAATAGGTTAGAAATTCTAGCCTGTTAGCCCAACCCAGTTTTTAACTCATGTGGGACAACTTGTCAGACTCACCGGTCCCTCCAGCAGGGGACGGTGAGACTTTAACTGTAGAAGTGGCGATCGCCAATTTGCGCCACGAAGACTTAAGCTTACGCTACTACGCCGCTTGGTGGATTGGCCGCTTTGGAGTGCGCGAACCAGCGGCGATCGATGCTTTGCTGGATTCGTTATCGGAAGAGGGGGATAAAACCGCAGCAGGCGGGTTCCCTTTACGGCGCAATGCCGCCCGTGCACTGGGCAAAGTCGGGGACGATCGCGCTGTTCCTGCCCTTATTGATTGCTTAGACTGCTCTGATTATTATGTCCGGGAAGCGGCAGCAGAGAGTTTGGAACGACTCGGCGATCGCACCGCCATTCCTGCCCTAATGCAATTACTGACCGGGGGCCTCACCGCAGCGGTCCAAGTGCCGGGAAAACCCCACCTCACCCAACCCTACGATACGATTTTAGAAGCGTTGGGAACCCTGCAAGCTACAGAAGCAATTCCCCTGATTCAGCCCTTTCTCGAACATTCATTTCCTCGGGTTCAATATTCTGCCGCCCGGGCCATGTATCAACTGACCGGGGAAGGGGAGTATGCAGAACGCTTAATTCAAGCTTTGCAGGGAAAAGATTTGCAACTGCGGCGATCAGCCCTTTTAGATTTGGGGGCGATCGGCTATTTACCCGCAGCTAAAGCCATTGCTCAAACCTTGGCGGAAAATAGCATCAAGTTGATTGCCCTCAAAGGACTCATTGAGCATCATCTGACCCTGACCCATCCGGATGCCGCCCCGGATTTATCCTCAGATTTAATTGAAGTGATGAATTTGATGGATAGTTTGTTGTAGGGGCCCCACCGGAGTGAGTCTGTAAAAACCCACACCCTGTTCCCGTAGCGTTCCGTAAGGAAAGGGTGCGGGTTTTCATAGACTTTTGAAAACCGGATTGCACATACTCTCCCGATGCCTTAGTCTCGATTAAAATTAAAACTCAGTGATCCAACAGCGCTCAAGCCTTTCTCATGACTGAAAATCCCGGAATCACCCCCCTGATAAAAGCCGTTGAAGAGGCAGACTCCGCCGAACGTTTAACAATAGCCTTATGGAAATTAGCCCAAGCGCGATCGCCCGAAGCTATTCCCACCTTAATTGAAGCCCTCGGTTTCAATAATCCAGGTGCCGCAGTTGCTGGAGTAGAGGGACTCGTTGCCCTCGGGGAAGTAGCCGTTGTCCCCTTATTAAAACAACTGGATGGGTTCAATTATGGCGCCAGAGCCTGGGCTCTACGCGCTTTAGCTAAAATTGGTGACCCCCGAGGGCTAGAATTACTCTTAGAAACTGCCGCCCGTGACTTTGCTCTGAGCGTGCGTCGTGCAGCAGCAAGCGGGTTGGGGAATATTTTGTGGGAAAAAATGGACCCCGAGGAAAGAGCGATTGCTCAGGAAAAGGTGTATCAAACCCTTTTGGAGGTCGTACAAGATCCAGAATGGGTCGTGCGCTATGCGGCAATTGTGGGAATGCAAGGACTCGCTACCGCAGTGGTGTCTAATTCGCCCATTTGGTTGTATCAACTTTTAATCCAGTTAGGCGATCGCGCTCAATCCGACGAAGAATTAGTGGTTCGTGCAAGGGCTCAACTCGCCTACCAACAATTGCAAGTCACCACCCCCGCTTAACACCTCCTTACTTCCCTGAAGGACCGGAATCCTCAGAGGGTTCCCTTAAAAATGCCTGAACCAGACTCCAGAGAGTCCAGAGTAAGCCCGTCCCTAAAACCAGCAACATCAAAGCGGATAATGCGCCAAAGGGAGACAGGACAGCAATCAGTAACAGGCCAAAGATTAATAGAGTAATGATGGGCTGATTCATGAGAAGGGGTTGCTCCGATTTTGACTCTACCCTCTGAGTCTATCGAGTCAGATTTGCTGCTGACCTCTTTCCCCGTACTGAGATTTCAATCCGCGATCGCCTTGTTTTCCACTACATCGGGGGGATAGTCTTCCGGCATAAATAAGTCCCCATCACCCCATCCTCAATCCGCTGACGGGTGATAGTAAATCCATTCCGGGACAACAACCCCTCAAAAATCCAATCATAAGTCGAAAATTCCTCACGGAAATGTCCTTCAGCATCCTCCCGCAGAAAATCGCCACCCGCTGCTGCCTGTTTTTCAATAAAAGCCGCAATATTCTCAACAGAATGACGGCCCTCAATAATCACATCATGAATATAAAACTGTCCCCCCGGTTTGAGCATCCGATTTATCCGCCCTAAAGCAATTCCCTTCCAGAAATCGGGCAGGTGGTGGAATGCAAACGTGGTGGTAATCGCATCTACTGATTCATCGGGATGCTCGTAGGACAAAAATCCACCATGACAAAAAGTAATATTCGAGACTCCCGCTTGAGCCGCTTTAGTTTTGGCATATTCCAGCATTGTTAGGGAAACATCAACAGCATAAACCTTCAGCCCACGAATAGCAGCCTGAATCGCAAAGGTCCCGGTGCCCGCCCCAAAATCAATGACCACATCGTTTGCCTTCAGGGCGAGTAAATCAAGGACGGCATTGCTTTCTTGCTCAATATCTCGAAAGTCTGCATGGCTGGAATCATACACCTCAACTTCCGTGGGAATGCCATAGTCTTTGCCGACTTGCTGGAACTCGTCGTATTGCCAAGATAAGGGAAATTTCATTTTGCTGATAGGATGTGCAGAACGTCTAGGATTACAGGACTTATACTAAATCCGGAGTTCAAAAGTTAGTTCTCTATTTTAGCCCGCCTGCGTGGGCTAGTAGAGTCTTGTTAGGTGCTTAACCACTGCCTTGGGATGATTTATTTGTTGGAATATCCCTAAAAAAGTCGGGTGGAGGGGTTGCATAACTGACCCAAACTTTGGTAAAGTTAAAACTTATGCTGGTGTAGCTCAGTTGGTAGAGCAACGCACTTGTAATGCGTGGGTCGCGGGTTCGACTCCTGTCACCAGCTTTAACTCAAAAACTTCTAGTTTCGTTCACAAGAGAATCCCCCCTGATTTTCAGGGGGGATTTTTAGAAGGGAGTTTGAGGTCTAATCGTTGAAATGTTGAATAATCGCCTCAGCAAACTCGGAACATTTGAGCGGTTTTTCTACGGCGGGTTCCATTAATCGAGCCAAATCGTAGGTTACCTCGCCGTTAGAAATAGCGCCGCCAATACCTTTTTTAATCAAATCAGCGGCTTCTTGCCATCCCATATATTCCAACATCATGACGCCAGAGAGGATGACGGAACCGGGATTGATGCGATCCAGACCGGCGTGTTTGGGTGCGGTGCCGTGAGTCGCTTCAAAAATAGCACATTGGTCGCCAATATTGGCCCCGGGTCCCATACCTAATCCACCGACGATCGCCGCTGCTGCATCAGAGAGATAGTCTCCGTTTAAATTCATCGTCGCCAGAATGGAATACTCATCGGGGCGAGTTTGGATTTGCTGGAAGATACTATCGGCAATACGGTCATTGACCATAATTTTCTCTTTCCATTTGCGATCGCCGTGGGTTTCCCAGATGCTGTCTAGCACCTGCTGGACTTCCGCGCAAACCACCGCCCGTTTTTCCTCGGTCAAGGCATCATAACCCGGGTCAATTTGACGCGCATTCTCTTCAATACTCAGATCCGGATTTTTCTCCTTATTGCTCAAAATCCAGGATTCCCGTTCCGTAACGCACTCATTGCGAAACTCCGTGGTTGCTAGTTCATAACCCCAGTCCCGGAACGCCCCTTCGGTGTACTTCATAATATTGCCCTTATGGACCAAAGTCACCATCTGCTTGGCTTTTGGCAGGCGTAGGGCGTGTTTCATGGCGCGGCGAACCAGACGCTGGGAGTTGGTTTTGCTAATCGGTTTAATGCCGATGCCGGAATCCATACGAATTTGTTTTTTCCCATGTTCTGGGGTTTGGGGAATTAATTGAGTATTGAGAATATCAATTAATTTTTCGCAGATTTCCGTCCCTGCACGCCACTCGATTCCCAGATAAATATCTTCGGTATTTTCCCGATAAACAATCACATCCAGTTGTTCGGGGTGTTTGTGGGGGGAAGGAGTTCCGGGATAATATTTGCAGGGTCGAACACAAGCATAAAGGTCATGAATTTGGCGCAGGGCCACATTCAGGGAGCGAATCCCGCCACCGACGGGGGTAGTTAAGGGACCTTTGATGGCGATGCCATATTCTGCGATCGCCTTGAGAGTATCCTCGGGTAAATATTGATAGGTGCCGTATTTTTCGCAGGCTTCATCACCGGCGTAGACTTTAAACCAGCTAATTTTACGTTTGCCCCCATAAGCCGCTTCTACCGCAGCATCGATGGTTTTTTGAGAAGCGGGCCAAATATCAACCCCCGTCCCGTCGCCGCGAATAAAGGGAATAATCGGGTTATCGGGAACAATGGGTTCGCCATTTTCAAACGTTACGCGATCGCCAGTTGTCGGGGGAGTCAGTTTCTCGTACATAATCCACTTACGGTTAACTTGAGTTAAAGCTGAACCTTCAGCCTTTGAGTAGCGTATCAGAAGCCCTGGGATAAGCCGGTAATCAGTTTATCTTTTTCCTGCCCTCTTCCCTCTGTTAGCTTCTGTAGAATTGAACCCTGAAGGATTTATGGGAGCATTTGCAAAAAAAATTCGGTCAGACCCCTTAAATTGGGACTGACCGAACTGATAAATTAGCGCTACGTTAATCGGACAAGGTTTCCTGAAATGTATTCTTGTCGCGATCGCCGGGTAGATTAACCCTTTTGGCTCAGTTTGCGGCGACGTGCAGCCATCAAACCACCGGCACCCAACAACAAACCACCAATCGTCATGGGTTCGGGAACTTCAACCGGGTCGGTTCCACCAGGAGGAGTTACGGGAGTTTCCGGAGTTCCTGGATTCTCGGCAACTGGAGTTTCGGGAGTTTCGGGAGTTTCGGGAGTTTCGACAATCGGAGTTTCTGGAGTAGTCGGATTTTCTGCGGGCGGGGTAGTAACCACAATCGGCGCTGTGATAGATTCTGCTACTTTGCTGCTGCCCTCACGACTGCTTCCCACTGGGCCAACACTCTTGAGGCGGATGCCGAAACTCTGAGCGGTAAAGGAACTCAGGGATAGTCCTTCTGCAGCCACTGTAAAGGTTGTGGTTTGGTAGTCATCACCGTCGTTGATCCCACCGGAGAAGCCAATTCGGATGCCGACATCGTAGGAAGACTGTCCGCCGCCTCCGTTCATATTCACACCATCACCCAGATTGCCAGCGTTTCCATTTAAATCGCTGCTACCAAGGTTGACTGGCCCACCAGCTACGCCACTCACGGTCACAGGACCCACACCATCGGGAAGGTCGAAGTAAACCCCGTTAATATCACCGATATTTCCAGTATTAGCTTCGGGTACCACGTTGACCGTAACGGTAATGCTGCCCGGATTGCTGGTATCGTCGAGGGTGACGTTAACGGTAGCTGGATCTCCGGTTTTTGGAGAAGCGTCGAAGGTGATAGAGTCCGCTTTAGCTTGTCCAGGAGCAAAGGCAAGGGAGGCAGCAGCTAGACCGAGAGAAATTAGAGCAGTTTTGCTGAGACGGTTGGTAAAAGTTAAATTAGTAATCATGGTTTGACACCTTGCAGTTCAGAGTTAAGTTAGCAGCGGCTCGTCAAGAGATAACGTTGTCTTTATCTAATGTCTCTTGTGCTTATGTCTATGATTATTACCTCCACTTTCCATCTCGTCTAGGGGGTAAGGTGATTCTTTATCTAAAAAAAATACTACGCTAGGTGTTTTTAAAGATTGAACGAACTGTTGAGAATCTCCGAGATTTTTCGGTTGCCTAACTCTTTTAGATATGCTCTAGCTCTCACTACTCCGGGAAAATACTGGGAAATCGGGTATTTTTGTGGGGTTTTCTTCCGATGCGAAGGAAAAAAGGCTCTCTTCGGTTTCAAATTACCGCTTATAGCTAGATAAGAGGGATTTCTAGTCTACAACCATACTACTATTTTATTTCCAACTCGACTAGCCGATCTACCCCAAATTTTTAGCTTCAACCTACAGAAAGAGTGGTCTTTGCTCAATCTGAGTACAGTTTTGGAACTCCTCAAAGGTCTTTAGTCCAGGATTCGAGAAGATTTAGTTAACAACTACAAGAATTTAGACCCGACTCAATAGAGGAACTGTTCCGATCACTTGCGATAAACCTAGGCCAGAAATACTGAGAAAGGGGCGCTCAGGTGCTGTGGGGCGATCGCCTTTCTTACCCCATCACCTTTAAAGATTCGTGATTCTTCAGAATATAGCTGATAATCGATATAAGAATCTTTCAACTTTACCCTTAACCTGGGGAGAGAACCCCTTCCATTTGACGAGAGGTTAACCGATGAGCGATTTAATCAACAGCGCACCACCTACCCTCCCAGACATCCCGGATGGCTATGTGAATATCATGGGGTATGTGGATGAATCAGAGGTAAATGGACCCGGAACCCGCGCCGTAGTGTGGGTCCAAGGTTGTCTCAGAGCGTGTTCCGGTTGTTTTAATCCCGAATCCTGGCCTTTTGAGGTCAATCAGTTAATTCCCATTGATGAACTTGCGGATAAAATTTTGAGCAATCCCCGGAATCAAGGAGTGACCTTTTCCGGGGGTGAACCCTTTTGGCAGGCCCCGGCCCTTGCAGAACTGGGGAAAAAAATCAAGGCAGCCGGATTAAATCTGATGTCCTTTACCGGGTTTACTTTGGCGGAATTGCAGTCCCCCTCTGCGCCGGGGGGTGCGGATGCCTTATTAGACCAACTCGATATCCTAATTGATGGTCCTTATGTCGAATCCTTGGCGATTCATTCCCCAGACTCCCCAGTGTCTTCGCGCAATCAACGGATTCACATCTTCAATGAAGCGTTTAAGGATAAAATTACCTGGGCCAGTGACCAGATGGAAATCCACATTCTCAAAGATGGAACCAGGATTATTACGGGATTTCGGGGACAATTGGGGCTAGAGTAGAACCCTGTTGCATTCCCTGAAAGAGACTCCCTAACTCCCTCAAAAGCATCACAGTTCCATTGACGGGTTCTCCAACATCAGGAAATGCTGACAAGACGCCGCATCGTTACCTTGAAGAGTTCCTTGACATCAGGAAATTAGGAGGGTTGGGGGTCTTTTTCGTGAGTGCTATTCTGTGTAAAGCTAATTGTCACAATTTCCTAGTCCATGACCCACATTCTTGTGATTGATGACGATCCGACCATTCGCGTAGTGTTGACGAGATCCTTGCAAAAACAGGGGTATCACGTTGCCGTTGCCAGCAATGGTCAAGAAGGAATGGAACAGGCTTATCGATTAGGGCCTGCATTAATCATTTGTGATTGGATGATGCCGGTGATGGATGGGTTGGAAGTTTGCCGTCAGATCAAAGCACATCCAGAATTATCCAACACCTATTTTATTCTGTTAACCTCTCGGGGGGCAACGGAAGATCGGATCGTCGGACTGGATACGGGTGCGGATGAATTTCTCTCCAAACCCATTGAAATTAATGAATTAAATGCCCGAGTTAGAGCAGGACTGAGGATTTATCAGCTTACTCAAGATTTACGAAACTCGAAGCGAGCTTTAGAAGCGGAACTAGCGGAAGCAGCAGATTACGTGCGATCGCTCTTACCGGATCCCCTGAGTCAACCCGTGGCGATCGCGAATCGCTTTATTCCCTCGCGTCAACTCGGTGGCGATTGCTTTGACTACTATTGGCTTGATTCGGAACACTTAGTCATTTACCTGCTGGATGTGGCGGGTCATGGGTTAGCGGCGACCCTCCCCTCAGTTTCTGTCTTAAATTTATTACGCTCCCACTCCCAGGTTGGCTTTGATTTTACCCAACCGGCTTCGGTTTTAACCGAATTAAATCAATACTTTCAAATGGACCTTCAACAAGATAAATATTTTACCATTTGGTATGGCGTTTATAACCGGACCCAAGACACCCTATTGTATTCCAGCGCAGGCCATCCTCCTGCGTTATTGTTATCGGGAACTCCGGGAATGCCCCCTACCCTAAAGCCGCTCAAAACCCAAGGCTTACCGATCGGAATGTTTCCTGAAGCCCAATATACTCAAAATGTCTGTCAGATTGACACCCCAAGTACCTTATATATTTTTAGTGATGGCGTTTATGAAATTAATCAGCCCGATGGCACATTATGGGGTCTGGATGCCTTTAGCAATTTGCTGACTTATTATTGGCAAAAAAATGGCCGGGATATTGATGGATTGTTGGCTCGGCTCCGAAGTTTAAATCTCAACCCGAGCTTTGATGATGACTTCTCCTTGCTCCAGGTAGAGTTTCTGGAATAATACTCTACCGCTACTGTGTATTTTATCCAAAATTTAGAGATTAGAATTCAATTCATTTTCAAAGGTTTCTTCATTGGGATAAACTTTAAATACCCGGTCCATACTCGTGAGTTCAAATAACATTCTCACCTGGTCATTAATGGAACAGATCACCATCTTTGCGCCAGCAGTTCGCACCATTTTCAGTGCAGAGACTAAAGCCCCTAGACCGGAACTATCAATAAACGTGACATCCTGGAGATTGACTAGCACAATATTGGCTTGCTTGTCCAGGCGATCGCGCACTTCACGGCGAAATACATTCGCTTGGGTCCCATCTAAAATGCCATTGGGACGAACCACTTCAAACTTGATGTCAGAACTCATCGGTTTGTTACTCATAAAGATGATAGGGGGCTTTCGAGCTATTTTTTCTCAGATGAGAAAATAATAACAATTCAGTACAGTCTTCAGAATAGCAAGTCATGGATAATTCACCCAAATACTGGATTACCCATGACTTGATTTTCAATCCATTCCTAAGCCTGTTTAGGCTTCATCGTAGAAGCCACGTGTAATTCCTTTAACTGAATCCCATCGATGGTAGCTGGAGCACCGGTTAACAAACATCGAGCTTGTTGGGTTTTCGGGAAGGCAATCACATCTCGAATTGACTCCTCTGCGGCTAACAACATCACCAAGCGGTCTAAACCATACGCAATACCGCCGTGAGGAGGGGTGCCATACTCAAAAGCTTCCAATAAAAAGCCAAACTTATTATAAGCTTCTTCCGTGGATAAGCCGATCGCCTCAAATACCCGTTCCTGAACCTCTCGCTGATAAATCCGCAAACTGCCGCCGCCGATTTCTAACCCGTTGTAAACCAAGTCATAGGCTTGGGCCCGAGCATTTTTGAGGTCATCAATATCTTCTGGATTAGGAGCAGTAAAGGGGTGGTGAATTGCCTCTAAGCGCTTCTCATCAGCATTCCATTCAAACATTGGAAAATCGGTGACCCAGAGTAGATTTAGCTTAGTCTCATCAATCACTCCCAAGAGACGGGCGACAGATTGGCGGAGGCGATCGAGGGTTTTATTGACTGTTGCTGTATCTCCCGCTCCAAATAACAGTAAATCCCCGGATTCTGCACCCGTGCGTGATAGTAATTCTTGTTTCTGTTCCGGGCTTAAATTATCTTTAATTGCCCCAATTGTATCGATTTCTCCATTATCTTTAACCCGGATATAAGCCAACCCTTTGGCGCCAGCTTCAGCGGCTTCCTTGAATAAATCCCCACCGGGTTTAATCCGGACATTGGAAATCGCACTATTGCCGCCGGGAATCGGCAACACTTTGACAATGCCACCGGCAGCGATTGCCCCAGAAAAGACCTTGAAACCGGAGTCTTTCACTAAATCTGAGACATCCACTAATTCCATGCCATACCGGGTATCGGGGCGATCGGTTCCGTACCGTAACATCGATTCGGCGTAGGTTAAACGAGGGAAAGGACGGGGGAGATCAATACCTTTAACCGTTTTAAAGATATGGCAAACTAACGATTCATTTAGTTCGAGAATTTCTTCTTGAGACATGAAACTCATTTCCATGTCAAGCTGAGTAAATTCTGGCTGGCGATCGGCCCGCAAATCTTCATCCCGGAAGCATCGGGCAATTTGATAGTAGCGATCTAACCCCGAAACCATTAACAACTGTTTGAATAATTGCGGTGACTGTGGTAAGGCATACCATTCCCCAGGATTCACCCGAGAAGGGACGAGATAATCCCGAGCACCTTCTGGGGTAGAACGGGTTAGCATCGGGGTTTCAATTTCGATAAACCCATACTCATCTTCCAGGAAACGGCGCATGGTTTTAACCACTTGATGGCGCAGTTGGAGATTTCGAGACATCCGTTCCCGACGGAGATCGAGATAGCGATATTTAAGGCGTAACTCTTCCCGCACGGTTTCCGTTTGTCCACTAGAAACCTGGAACGGCATCAGTTTATAGACGGGGTTGAGTAATTCGATGCGATCGACGTAAATTTCTATCTCTCCCGTGGGTAAATTGGGATTGAGGGAATCGCTAGGACGCTGGCTCACCCGTCCGGTGATGCGCAGGACATATTCATTGCGGATGGTTTCCGCATCTTTGTAGGAGTCGGGGGTGCGCTGCGGGTCCGAAACGATTTGGACGATGCCACTCCTATCTCGTAAATCCAAGAAAATGACTCCACCATGATCTCGTCGGCGGTCTACCCATCCACACAGAGTAACAGTTTCTCCAATATGTTCGCTTCGGAGTTGGCCGCAATAGTAGGTTCGCATGGTGGTCGCTTTACAGTTTCAGACGTAATGAGTGGACAAGTTAACGGCTAGAATGCCCCAGTTCTAGGGGTTCGATGCTCGATCGCAATCAGGGATGGAATGGGTTGGATTGCTGAGTTGGGGTCTTTGAAACAAATAACAGAGGCAAACTTTTAAAATCTAGCACGAACGGGTCATCGTGATAGAAGATTCTCACGGGATGGGCTTAAAAAAATAGAGGGCGACCGATCGGTCGCCCCCTAGCATAGGGAATCCGGTTTTTAAAGCCTTGTAAAACCCCACACCCGTCAACGGTGGGGAGGAACGCGGACAAAGCCTGCTAAACGCAGGCGAATCAAGAAAATCGACTTTTAACACCCAGATTTGGTATGAGCAGATGTTTAGGCGGAATGTGGCTTAGGAATTGGGGGGAGTGCCGGAGGGCTTAAAGAGGGAGTCCCATGCATCCTTAGCGGATTGAGCAAGGCGATCGCCCAGTTCACTCATTTCACTCAGAATCTTGTCCCAGTTTTGCTTGGCATCCATTTCCATCAGCTTGATGGTATAGGCAATGCGTTCAGGATCCATGAGGCGATCGCTCTCAATGGACTCTCGCGCTTGTTGCACCGCATTCAGATAGGCTTCCGATGTAAATTTGCTGGCCCCTTGAATTTCCGCTTGTGCTCGACGTTTGATGGCTTCAAACAGGGCCATCGTTTCTTGTTGCACCTGCGCGGTGGCATCAGGCATTTCTTTTTCTACCAGCGCCTTCGTTTCAGGACTTACTTCAACGATCGCACGTTCTTTCGGCACTTGAGCTTCATCAGTCATGATTCTGTCTCCTACTAGATTTTAGATAATTGGTTGCCTCTAGCCTAACGGCTAAAGGGGAGATAGGGGAGGTGGGGAGATCGGGAGGATTGGGGAGATGGGGAGGATTGGGGAGATAGGGAAGATTTTGGTCCTGTCATGGTTCCACAATCAGGAGCGTAAGCGAGTCACAAGGAAACAACTGAAGTCCTTACTTACTACAATAATCCTCCCATCTCCCCATCTCCCCCATCCCCTATTTCCTCTCCATCTGTAGCAGGCGCTCAATGCGAGCTTCTGTGGCTGGATGGGTGGAAAATAGCTTAGAGAGAAACTTGCCGGAGAATCCATTCATGATTAATAGGGGTTCAAAGGCGGGATTCCCGTCAAGGGGGAGTTGTCGCGCATTTTGGTCGAGTCGTTGTAAGGCTCGGGCTAAAGCGCGGGGATTGTCCGTGAGTTGGGCGGCCCCCGCATCCGCCGCAAATTCACGGGTGCGAGAAATGCCGAGTTGAATCACTGTGGCGGCGACAGGAGCAACAATGAGCATTAGCAGTCCGGCGAGGGGATTGGGTCCATCGTCATCGCGACCCATCGGCAGGATCCAAAAGGCCATTTGCGCTAGGAAAGAGATGCCTCCAGCGATCGTGGCGGCAACCGCTTGGGTGAGGGTATCGCGGTTTTGAATGTGGCTCAGTTCATGAGCGATGACAGCTTCGAGTTCATCCGCCGGGAGTAGACTGAGAATGCCTTGAGTGACGGCAACGGCGGCATGGTTCGGGTCTCTTCCTGTGGCAAAGGCATTGGCGGATTGAGAAGGAACGATATAAAGCGCAGGCATAGGTAAACCAGCCCGATCGCTCAGGTTTTGGACGATCATCGCCAATTCCGGCGCTTGCGCAGGGCTCACCGGTTTAGCACCATAAGCGGTTAAGGCGATGCGATCGGAATAGTACCAGGACCCAAAGTTGGTAATGGCTGCTAATACCACCCCAAAAAATGCCCCAGTGGTTCCGCCGATGGCATAACTCACGGCAATCAGTAGTCCACTGAGCAACCCTAACAGGGCAACTGTTTTAAAATGATTCATCGCTATGCCTCCAGAACGGATAACAAGGGAGCGCCGCCCTCTCATCACAAACTGGGGGCGCTATAGTCATTATTATCCCGGCCCTAGGCAATCTACAGGGAGAAAACGCCCCTATGGGGGTACGGATTCGCTCACCTTGTTGTAGCGGTTGTAGCGCTGTTGGGTGGTTTTGTAAAGGCAAACAATAGTTCTGGAGCAAACATGGGGATAATAAGTTTGAACACTCGTCAGGGAATAGGGAGGAGCTTGAAGCGGTGGTGTCTGCCAGCAAAACCAGAAATCGTGCTTTATTAACGGCAATTCCCGATGCCATTTTTTGGATCCATAAAGATGGGACTTGCTTAGATTATCAACCGCCTAAGAATTTTACCTTGTGGGCCGGTTGTACCAATCCAGGGGAGAGATTACAACCGGAAGGGATAGACCCTTTGAGCGATCGCACCTATATCGGTAAGAAGTGGTGGGAGATTTGGCCTTTAGAAGTGATTCAACAATGTAGAGAGTTCCTAGAACGGGCGATCGCCACCGGAAATGAGCAACTCTTTCAAGTAGAATTAATCGGAAAAGATTGTCTGTGTTCTGTTCAATTTCCTCCTCTGAATCCCAATAATTATCATGCCTACTTCCCTTCAATTCATGAAATTAAAATTGTCCCGAGCAGCGACTCCGAATTATTAGTTCTTGTGCGAGATCTAACTCAGGTTAGACAGGCTGAAGCCGAACTCCGCCATGAACTGGAACGGAAAACCTTACAGTTACACCAGACTGTCCTCGCCTTAGAAGCAGAAAAAGCCCACCGCCAACAAATTGAGGAAATCTTAGCTTTTACCCAATTTTCCCTGAATCGGGCTGGAGATTCAGTGTTTTGGGTCAATTCTAATGCTCAATTCTTTTATGTCAATGAAGCCGCCTGTCTGTCTTTAGGGTATTCCCGAGAAGAATTGATTTTAATGACCATTCATGACATTAATTTAGATTTGCCCAAAAATGTTTGGGCGGATTATTGGGATGAAATAAAACAGCATGGTTCTTTTACGATTGAATGTTTTCATCAAACCAAAGAAGGCAAAAGATTTCCCGTAGAAAGTACAGTTAATTATTTGGAATTCAATGGAAAAGAATATAACTGTATTTTAGCTCGGGATATTACCGATCGCAAGCAAGTCGAAGCCCAATTATTAGAAACCAAAACCGCAGCAGAAGCGGCTAACCGCGCTAAAAGCACCTTTTTAGCGAATATGAGCCATGAACTGAGAACCCCCCTGAATGCGATTATTGGGTATAGTGAGCTACTCCAAGAAGATGCCCGAGATATCGGAATTAATGATTCAGAATTTCTCGATGATCTGCGCTCAATTAATACAGCCGGAAAACATTTATTAGCGCTAATTGGAGATATTTTAGATTACTCAAAAATTGAATCAGGAAAAATGCAACTGCTGTTAGAATCTTTTAATTTGGACCAGGCCATTACCCAAATTTGTCACACGGCTCAACCCCTAGTCGAGAAAAATTCCAACCAATTGGTGGTACAGTTTAGTGGGGAATTAGGTCCAATGTATGCGGACTTGACAAAAATGCGACAAATCCTCTTCAATTTACTCAGTAATGCGGCTAAATTCACCCGCCAAGGTAAAATTGAAATGGCCGTAACCCAACAACTCCGGAGTGCGATTCCTTTGGCGCTTATCCCGGAGCAAGAATCAAGTCCCAATGATGTATTTGTGGTGTTCCAAATCTGTGATACAGGCATTGGCATGAGTCCCGACCAGTTAACTCATTTGTTTCAAGCTTTTATGCAGGCGGATGCGTCCACGACCCGAGAATATGGAGGAACCGGATTGGGTTTGGCAATTAGTCGATTGTTTGCTCAAATGATGGGAGGAGATATTCTAGTTGAGAGTCAATTGGGGGTGGGTTCAACGTTTACAGTATATCTGCCAATGGCAGTCAAGTTGCCTCAACCGGATGAACAGGATTGGCAGGAACCCCCTGTTTCCACAGAGGCGATCGCTCGGAAATTCTTGAAGGGGGATGAACTGTTACAGCAATCCAAACCCTAAACGCTCTATCTATAGCCGGTTTACATCCTTCTGACATCCAGATAGGGAGCAAGATGGTGGCTACTCCTGAGACCCTCCCGACAGCCTTTCTACCTCATGATTCCAGGGACCTCAATAGAAGGGATTGGCGGTATGAGCGTCCTTCGCTAATCGGTACAAGGGATGCTAGAGGTCTGAACCTAGGGCGCTCAAGCAGGGGTTTTTAGAACAATCCTTGCGATCGCAGACAACCTTCTCTCCAATTGCCTAAAATCGCAGTGGTAGAAGCGATTAGGAACTATAGAGATGACCGATACGGGATGGACCATGACTAATTTTCTCTCTGAACCGGAAGAGGGAAGCGATAAAAATGATGAATCCTACGTGGATTACTGCTATGACGCACCGGGTAGTATCCCCGGAACCCTGATTATTGGACACCGTGCAGTTATCCCGACGATTGTGGCGATCGACTATTGCGAAAAAAAGGCCATTCGGTTACTCATGGCGACCCCGGAAGAATGCATCCCTTACTTAGACAGTGAGTCTGTTTCCTGGTTAGATGTCCAGGGGTTGGGGAGTGAAGATATTTTAAAGCGCGTGGGTCAAGTCTTTAACTTGCATCCCCTGCTGTTAGAAGATATTGTGAATGTCCCCCAGCGACCCAAAGTGGAAGAGTACGAGGGTCATTTAGTGATTATTGCGCGGATGGTGATGCTGAAAGAACATCGCCAAGATCCGATGGAGGAAAGCTTTATCACGGAACAAGTTAGTTTTGTCTTGGGTAAATCATACCTGCTGACGGTGCAAGAGGAGCCAGAACATGACAGTTTTGGTCCTGTGCGCGATCGCATTCGCAGCAATAAAGGTTCAATTCGCAAACAAGGGGCCGATTATCTCGCCTACGCCCTCATCGATGCCATTATCGATGGATTTTTCCCCGTTCTTGAAGCGTATGGGGAACGGATTGAGGATTTGGAGGATGAGGTGGTAGCAAACCCTACACCCCGCACCCTAGAGAAAATTTATAAAATCAAACGGGAGTTACTCACCTTACGTCGGGCAATTTGGCCCCAGCGGAATGCGATTAATGCTCTGATTCGAGACGGCAGTCCCTTGATTACTGAGGAAGTCCGGATTTATTTGCGCGACTGTTACGATCATACAATGCAGGTCTTGGATATCGTAGAAACCTATCGGGAACTTGCGGGTGGGTTGATGGAAGTTTACCTTTCTTCTATCAGTAACCGGATGAATGAAGTGATGAAACTTCTAACGGTGATTTCTTCTATTTTTATTCCCCTGACCTTTATTGCTGGGGTTTATGGGATGAATTTCAATCCAGAAAGCTCACCGTGGAATATGCCCGAGCTCAATTGGGATTGGGGATATCCGGCAGTTTGGGGGGTGATGATTGCGATCGCCGTCTTCATGATTTTACTCTTTTGGCGTCGCGGTTGGTTTAAAAACTTTTCCACCACTCAGCGTCCAAGATAACCGATGAAACCTGAAAGATAAAAGCTCTCGACTTCACTCGTTCTTAAGTTCATCCTCCTCACCTTCAATCCAGTCACTACCTATCAAACTCTCCAAAATATGACCTTATCTTATGAATTGTGGAACGCGAATCAAGACTTAGCTCAGGAGTGCTTACAACATCCATTTGTACAAGGGATTGGCAAGGGTAGCTTACCGCGATATCAATTTGCTCATTATGTAGGACAAGATGCCTTTTTCCTAGAATCTTTTGCCCGTGCTTATAGTATTGCTGCGGCTAAAAGTCCTGATTGGCAAGCCTTTGAAGTGTTCCATTCCTTAGCAAATGGCGTGTTAGAAGAACTGCGCTTACATCAAGGCTATGCGAAAACCTGGGGAATTGATTTTCTAGCGGTGAAACCCACTCCAACCACTCGTCGTTACACGGACTTTTTACTTGCAACTGCCTGGAGTCATGATGTTGGATTAACGGCGGTGGCAATGGCTCCTTGTATGCGTCTTTATGCGTTTTTAGGGCAGCAATTGGGAAAAGAGGGTATTCCCAATCACGACTATGCTGACTGGATTCGGACTTATACAGGGGAAGAATTTGAACAGTTATCAGGACAATTAGAACATCTGCTCGATCGCTATGCCGCCTCAACTCCCCTGACTCATTCCACCTATCGTTATGCCATGTTATGTGAACGGGATTTCTTTCAATCGGCGGTGGAATTAACGGCCTAACCCCTTCCCTGCAACCTGAGTTGGGTTTCCCGGGTGATGTCGGTTGAGGTCAGTTTACCTAAGATTAACCTGCCGATTTTCAGGAGTTCAGTTCTACTCATCCGCTATGTTAGAGACACTTATCATTTTTTTGGTTGGGATCCTGCCTCCGTTACTCTCTGTGTTCATGATGCGTAAAGCAGAAGATCGGGTGAGAACTCGCTTGCAAGCGGTCCGAGAGATTCCCATTATGAGAATCCCTTCTCCCCCTCCGATTCCTTCCGATCGCCATTATGTTGAAGGCGTTGGGGAGGTGACGGGGGATATCACTTGTCTTTATAATGCGCGATCGGCTTATCTGCGTTGCGCCCTCAATCCAGAAGGACCTTGTGAAACCTGTCGTCAGTACGAACCCCGGGAGTCTTTTTAACCCTTTTTCATGGGCGATCGGCAATCACTAGGTTATCCTGGGGTGGTCGCCCCATGCCCTTTGCTCTAACCCCTAATGACTGGACTAGATTGGATTGTGATCGCCGTTTATCTAATCTGCGTGAGTGCGGTTTTATTACGCGCTTTTTCTTCTTTATTGGCGGAGAAAGTGATCATTAAAATTGATGAAAATATTCTCAAAAATCAGCTTGCAAGCCAAAATTTAGAAACCCAAGTTCGATTCAAATTCTTTCTAGCGGCCCAATATGATTTAGACCAGTTTCGGGTTCTTGAGGTAAGTGTGCAAAATCAATCTCCAAATCACACCCTTTATATTGATTGGGATTATAGCGCGCTGATTGATGCTCAAGGTCGAGAGCAACGCCTGATTCGACTCCCACCGGGTATGACCTTTGATTTATTACCCACGCAAGTGTTTAGTGTGATTGCGCCGGGAAAAACCCTCCAAGAAAAATTTACGGCAGAATCTGCCTTACAACGAGACGGGGAAACTGGACTCTTAAAACCTGATCGCGTCATGGTGAACCTTGCCTCCCTCAAACCGAACCCGAGAAAACAGGTTTCACCGAAGGCAGAACTTCCTTCTGTGACGTTTACGCTGCAATTTGCTCTGCGCTTTGGTCTGGGAGAACATAATCGAGGGAATCTCCCCCTTTATCTCGTCAATTGTCAGTTTATCGCCTCAGTTTTGCCCTGGGTTGTTAATATTCCCTGGAATAAGCGCCGGGATTTTTAACGGCACATTTTCCCTGAGATTTGAGTGGGAATTCCGGCGGGTAGCAATTGAATGGTAAGGCCATAAAATCCGTTGGATAGTGGCGATCGCTACCCCGATTGCCCGGAGTATCCCGCCAGGTGAGTCAAGCCACTTTCACCCCCATGAATCTGACCACTCCCTTGGCAGATTGTGGTAATTCATCGCTTATAATCAGAACGGGTAGAGAGTTGGCGCAGGCAGTTGCGGATTCTCACGAATCTGAGGAAAGTCCGGACTCCCGAAAGACCAGACTTGCTGGGTAACGCCCAGTGCGGGTGACCGTGAGGATAGTGCCACAGAAAGATACCGCCGATGGAAAGATTGTCCCTTGGGGCGATCGCTCACAGGTAAGGGTGCAAAGGTGTGGTAAGAGCGCACCAGCAGGGTCGAGAGGCCCTGGCTCGGTAAACCCCGGTTGGGAGCAAGGTCACAGGGACAAGGGTTGGTCTTTTACCTGTTCCGCTTAGAAAGAACCGCTAGAGGCTTTTGGTAACAAAGGTCCCAGATAGATAACTGCCCCCTTCATAGCAATTGCGATGAATGGAACAGAACCCGGCTTATGTCTGACTCTCTCCCTTTTTAAATTTTAGACTAACGGTAACGGCTCAATTTTATTCCTAATTTGATTAAATTTGAAGGTTACAATTTAAACGTTAAAATTCTAAATTTTTATCAGTTTTAAGGTTAATTTTTAAGTTTTAAATGGGTTTATGGCTCTTCTTTATCCGCAACGACAACGCGAGTTACAGAAACTCCTACAAAAATTAGGACTTCCTGACGGTATTTCTATCCGTTGGGACTTGTTAGAATTGGCCTTGACGCATCCGAGTGTTTCCGGGGAAGCAAACTATGAACAGTTAGAGTTTACCGGGGATGCAGTGGTGCGGTTAGCGGCAGCAGAATTGCTGATGGAACTCTATCCTCAAGAAAAGGTCGGGGAATTGGCAACGATTCGTTCGGTTTTAGTGAGCGATCGCACCTTAGCCGAGATTGCCGAAGGCTACGGACTAGAACGCTATTTGCTCGTTTCTGCCAGTGCTGCGGGTGATATTACCGGCAAGGAATCTCGGTTAGCCGATGCCTTTGAAGCGATTTTAGCTGCCCTCTATTTAAGTACCCACAATTTAGATTTAATTCGTCCTTGGTTAGACCCGGAATTCAAACAGCGATCAGAAGAAATTCGCAAAGATCCAGCCCGTCATAACTATAAAGATGCCCTGCAAGAATTGACCCAAGTTCGCTATAAAGTTTTACCCGAATATCGAGTATTGGAAACTCATCGAGAACATTACCATCCCGATCGCTTTACCGCTGAAGTCTGGCTACTGGGAGAACTCAAAGGTAAGGGTACTGGACGCAGTAAAAAAGCGGCAGAACAAGCGGCTGCAAAGGTGGCATTTTTGGCCCTGCGAGAGTTGGATATCGCGCCGTAATCCCTAGTTGTCTAAATCTAATTATTAATATCAAAAAATGTCAAATCCAGTTGGGATTGCAATTCTTGGGGCGGGTCGTTGGGGCGTCCATTTAATCAGAAATTTTTTAAACCATCCCCAGGCGCAAGTGCTGGCGGTGGTGGACCCTCATAGAGAGCGATTGAACTCGGCGCGATCGCAATTTAATTTAGATGATACTGTGATTCTGGCAACGGATTGGCAGGACATCAAACAGTTACCGGGACTGGAAGCTGTCGCCGTGGCGACTCCCGCTGCGACTCATTATGCCTTAATCTCTGATGCTTTAGAGCAGAACTATCACATCTTAGCGGAAAAACCCCTCACCCTTGACCCCACCGAGTGTCGAGAATTATATCAACGGGCAAAACAACGTCAGCTTCAGATGTTGGTGGATCATACCTATTTGTTTCATCCGGCGGTGATTGCCGGTACTGAAGTGGTACAGGGGGGACGACTGGGGGAATTGCGCTACGGATATGCCACGCGATCGCATTTGGGCCCCGTACGCCCGGATGTGGATGCCCTGTGGGATTTGGCGATTCATGATATTGCTATTTTTAATAGTTGGTTGGGAGAATCTCCGATTCAAGTTCAAGGGACTGGGCGAGTGTGGTTGCAACCCACTCCCGTTGAGGGAGGGGAGTCGAAGTTGTTTCCCCAGGGGTTATCAGATTTTGTGATGGCAACCCTCACTTATCCGAGTGGATTTCAAGCGTTTATTCATTTGTGCTGGTTGAATCCAGATAAACAGAGACGCTTGGCGGTGGTGGGTAGTCAAGGAACCTTGATATTTGATGAAATGTGCGGGGATGCGCCGTTAGTGATTCAACAGGGGAGTTTACAGCAACAGGGCGATCGCTGGATTCCCACGAATCAAAACCAAGAAGTGGTGAGGTTAGAAAAAGCTGAACCTTTAGGGCGCGTCTGCGATCGCTTTTTGCAGTTGGTCCGCCACAATGGACAAGGGGATCAATCGGGGGCGATCGCCACCGAATTAATTACGATTCTCACGGCGTTAAGCCAGTCTATCCAACAAGGCGGACTCCCGATTCAACTTTAATATAAATTCCCATCCCTAATCAAATTATAAAACTCAATTTTTTCGCGGGGAGAAGTGACCTTAAAGTATTTTTATCCCTGATGAATAAGCCCTTTTAGTTGCTTAAAATAACGACTGAAATTGTTACGACGAATTCCCCGGAAATAGCTACAAATCATCAAGGGGTTATAGAAAGAGTGAGAACAATTTATCGATTTTGTTCTTTGGGGGTTTTCGACTCTAACGCTACGGGAATAGAGGGACTAGAATTAAAGATCGGTAAAACCACCTCAACGGTTGTCCCCTGACCAATCCCTTTACTGTTTAACCGAATCATCCCACCCATCAGTTCAATTAAATTGCGCGAGATAGCTAACCCTAACCCTGTACCGCCTTTGGGGCGAGTTCTGGAACCATCCACCATGACAAAGGGTTGAAAAAGTTTTTGCTGCTGATCCGGGGCAATGCCAATCCCTGTATCTTGGACAGCAATCACTAAATGGGGCTGCATAGAACCATTGCCGCCATTCGCTTTATTAAAGGACTGACCCTCCTTTAACCCTTCGATGCGAGTGGAGATCGTGATTCGTCCAGTATCTGTAAATTTAATGGCATTTCCTATTAAATTAAGAAGGGCTTGTTTCAGTTTAGCCGGATCAGCTTCCACAGTAATCGATTGAGAATCTTCCTGGAATTCTAACTGCAAACCCTTTTGCTGAATTGCGGATTGCTGCAAATCGATCGCCTCTTTAATCAGGCGTTTGACATCAACCTGCTCCATCACCACCGAGAGGGTACCGGCTTCAATTTTAGAAATATCAAGAATATCATTAATAATATTCAGCAGATGAATGGCCGCATCATCAGCGCGTTGAAGAAACTCAATTTCTTCATCCCGGTTATCACAGCAATCATCTCGAACTAAGCGAATGCAACCGAGAATCGCATTCAGAGGAGTTCGCAACTCATGAGAAATAGTTGCCAAAAACTCATTTTTCAATTGGTTAGCCGTTTTAGCTTCTTTCCACGCCGTTTCTAACTCCTCTGCCCAAGCTTTCAAGCGTTCTACCATACCGTCGAGAGCTTCAGCGAGCCGGTTAAACTCCCGAATGCTCAAGTTATGCGGAACGCGTTCCGTGGTAGCACGGCACTGAATATTCATCGCATAGTCTTGTAATTTCTCAATGGGTAGGGCCAAATCGCGGGTTAAATAGAGGGTCGCCAGCAGGTTAGCCACTAATAAACCCACGATTAGGGTGACTAAAACTTTTTGAATCTCCTTTAATCCTGCTAGAGCATTGTCTAGGGGAGTGACTGCCAGGATCACCCACTTGCGTTCTTCCCCGGTGGAGAGGGGACTGGGAATCGCGGCATATCCGGAGAGTAATTCAATTCCGGCTTTATCAAAATTAAAAAGATGGAGAAAAGCTGGACGGTTTTGGAGAGCGTTTCTAACAATACTTTCTAAGCGTTTGGCGTCTACTTCGTCTTGAATGTTTCGTCCCACCCGATTGAGGTCATTGCCATGTTCAAGAATGGTGCCATCTTGGTCAATGACAACGGTGTAGCCAGTGAGGGAACCGGGTTCAATGCGGCGATCGCTGGCCCTTTGCCCTAAAGTCGAGCGAATAGTTAAAGCATAGTCGGGAACCCCGGAATTATTCACCGCTAAAGGATTGCTTTGATTCAAATACACGGGGGCGCTCAGAACCAATTTGAGTTGGTCAAAATAGCTCGGGTCATTTTCAGAAACTGCGGGGGCTGGAACCGATGGAGTTTTTGATAAAACGGTTTTGATATGCACTCCCGAACCCGTCCCCGGAGCAAAATTGCCTTGCCGTTGCCACATCTGCACAATTTCATCGCTCAGGGGTTGTTTCCCACAGGTACTCGCGATGATTTCTGTGGTTTGCACATTGGTAAGTTGAACGCATTGGACCTTCGTCGGTAAGCGCTGGGCCAGTTGCTCAATATAAGTTTGGGACGCTTGCACTGAACCGGAGTGGAGGAGGACCGATTCGCTTGCGGTGAGCAAGTTCGCCTGGAGGGATTCAAGGGAGGCATTGATGCTATCTCCTTTGCGAACGGCGCTTTCGGTGAGGTTCTGGCGGGCGGTTTCGAGCAGACTAGAGCGTGCCTTGCGATAGGTCACATACTCCCCTAACAGCAAAACAGGGACGCTTAGGAGTAAAATCCGCGACAGCAGGATACGGCGAAAGGAGGACTGACCTGACTTAACCATAGGAAGTGTTTAGCGTTTAGGATGCAAGCCCCGGTGGTAACAACGCTGGAAATGTCCAGGTGGGTGGACATTTGTCTCTTGGATGTTACAGCTACGAGGCAGAACTTGTGTTACCAAAATTGCGAGGCTGCTACAAACGAATGTTGCCATTAACCCAATTCTATGAAAGTTATTGTCACCCTGCTGATTGAATCCGACAACGGATGTCTCATACCTCATACCTGATTCCTCATGATTTGTCGGTATGGGCAATGGCATGGAGGACAGTATGCGTTCAGAATCGCAAACCCTCTAACTTTAGAACTCTGGGATCAACTTCATGTTTTGAAGATGCGATCGCTAGTTCTGTGTCTTAGTTTTCCCCAAACTCTCCAGAAACTATTGGCGCTCATTATTGAATCGTCTAGGTTTTTTGTCAACTTTACAACAATAGAGCGCCCTGGATATGGAATTGAGTTTACACGGTCCTGAGAATCTACTGAACTGCTCCCTACTTCTAATTTTATATGTTACGGATGCTCTTCCATTGAGCTGGTTTTAGGGGAGGGAACGGTATAGTAGCTGGCAACTAAGGCGACCGCCAGCCACCAGAGCATATTGACTTGGGGTCTATACCAGACGGTATCAAAGGCTCCGTGGGCCATCATCCCTAGGATAATCGCGATCGCCGCCATTAGCCAATATCCTTGAGGGCTGGCTTTGTCTCGGAGGCGCTGGATCTGAGTGATTCCTTGGGTCAGCAGCAGGACAATCAGTCCTAAAAAGGTCGCCAATCCAATGAATCCAGTTTCTACAGCGATTTCTAACGGCACGGAATAGGCGCTCAAGGCGGTATATTTGGGCCGCATATAGAGGGGGTAGATTTGGTTAAATGCGGTGTTGCCTGGACCGATGCCAATCACAGGGCGATCGCGAATCATTTCAAATACCGCATCCCAAACATTCATGCGGAAGTTATTGCTACTATCTTGCCGTCCCACTAACATACTGGCGGCGCGATCGCGCACGGGTTCCACAAACAGGAGGGCAAGCAGAATAACCCCGACGGTGGTTCCGAAGACGACGGGCATGGCCCATTTTCGCGAGGCTTCCGGTAGCTTGACACTCCACCAATAGACTAACAGCAGAATTAGGGTAAATCCACCGACGACTAAGCCAATCCATCCGCCTCGACTATAGGTGAGGATCAGACATAAGGAGTTGACTAGGGTCATGGTTACGGCGAGGGCTTTGGGGACCCACCCACGCCAAGCAAAAATTGCCGCAATTCCCAGGAAAACCGCAGGCAAGAGATAGGCAGCGAGGAGGTTCGGATTGCCGAGGTAACTATAAACCCGGGTGACTTTCGCCATTGAAGAGTTGGGATCGGTCCAAGTTGCCAGGGCATCGGCCCCAAATCGCCATTGTCGGATGCCGTAAATACTGACAAAGGTGGCAGCGTGTAGGTAGATGGCAATCACAAAGGAGCGCAATTTGGGCGATCGCAAGACCCGCGTCATGAGCGCAAACAGGAGTAAATACAGGGTGAGTTTGGTCCATCCGACAAAGGCGGCCTTTTTCACCGGGGACATAGCGGTAGCGACGGTGTTGATCCCCCAATACAGCAAAATCACCAAGTGTACGGGGGTAAACCCGGTTTGGTCATCATCGGCTAAGGTGACTAAGACCCAGTAGGCCCCGCAAGCGACCAATAACACGCCGATCAGGGCGGTGGAAACAAAAGGCCCCAGGAGAAAGAGCAATCCCACTAACAAGGCGGCGATCGGGTCAGCCCATTGGATTAAGAAGCTGCCGCGACGCAGAGGGGCTAGAATGCCGATCGCCTGATGTAAGTAACTGGCGCTACTCCACTGATACAGGGATAAATTGGCTCCCCAATTGAAGATCGGTGGAAACAGATTTCTCATAAAATTCAACACCCAATGGAACCCAACAATGAACGTTTTCCTCGGATTGAAGCCTCTTCGACTATTGCCCCGGTTCTTCCTGGCGATAGCTTTAGTTGAACCCAAGGTTTAATCTCAGAACGGGAAGGGCTGGCGATCGCCGGGAGGGAGCCGGAAAATACTCCCTTTGTATTATTGATCCATAACCCGCTCAAGGAGCAACCTACTCTAGGATTATCCAAGGGCTGTCATCGTTTTCCCGGTTTCTCTACTCGCCAATTCCCCGGACTTGTGACGCATTCTGCCATCGAAACCGGCGATCGTCGGGTTGATGAGTCAAAACGATCCTGACCCCTGTAGCGCCTTGCTCCTGCTCATCGGGTTCCTTGCTAAACCTACGAACCCCAGGCGGGATGAGTGAGCAATTTTTCAATGACTCGAACGCCACGCAATTGATTAGACAGGGGTAAATGACCTCGGGGAGCGGTTAAGTTCCAGGTAAATTCTCCGGGATATCTGGTCCAGATATTGCCACTTTTCCAGCCAATTTTAGGCCAGAGTTTATCCCAATTTTTACCGACTCCCAGCCAAATTTCCCGCTGAACCGATAGCCCAAATTTTCCCTCAGAATATACCTGCCAAAGCCGATCTAAAGTTTGCAGGTCTTCCACGGGAAATTTATCAATCTCGGTGAAATACAGCCATTTTCTTTCCAGGGCTTTGGGTCCCGCGAGTTCGCACAGTTTTTGCATACTCACGCGATCGGCTGCTTGATAATCCTGTTTTGCCAGCAGTTCTTGCACCGGGGAATAATCAATGCCGCGCAATGATTGCAGGGGAACCACACCCTGCGGATAAGCGGTTGCCAAAAAATCCGCAATCCCTGCAACATCACTTGAAAGCAAGACTTGATAGAGTTTGCCGTCAATGAAATTAACCGGACCCTTCTGACGCTCTTGCAAAAATTGCTTTAATATAATTAATCCAGCTTCCCCAGTTGCTGCAATCTGTTCTATCAATTGAAGTTGATTTTTCTCGGAGGCAGTTTTTAATTGGGATTCAAGGTCGGCTAGAGGCGTGGAAGTTTCTGATAGGGAAGACGTTGTTGGTTCACTCATAAATACTTGTTGGATATCGAATTAACAAACCGGTATTTTACTGGATCTCAAAGGAGGTGGTTTTTAGGGGTTTAACCAGCAACTTCCTGGGCCATTAATTCTTTAATGCAAATAAAAAAACATAGAAGTCAAGAGAAACTAAACCGGTTAACTTGAACAGTGCAGAACACCCCTGCCCCCTTTAAGGACAAGCATCTTCCCATCGGGGTGATAGACTTGAAGATCAGGGTGCGGTTCAGGTTAGGGCTTGAGAATAGAAAGAATTATACCAGTAGTGGAGGTCGGAACTTCAATTTTACAAAGTTCGATGCGGCCCCCATAGCCTTGCACGGTTGGGGCTTCCGGTAGACTCTCTACGGTCCAGTCTCCCCCTTTAACATAAATATCTGGCTTGAGGGCCTCTAGGAGGGTAATGGCTGTGGGTTCGTTAAAAATAATCACACCATCTACGGGTTTTAAGGCACAAAGCACTTCGGCCCTTTGGATTTCTGGGATAATGGGTCGGGGAGGCAGTCCCGGTTGGGCGGGTTTGATGGTTTGGACTGAGCGATCGCTATTGAGCCCGACTACCAGGGTCCGGCCCAAAGATTTAGCGGTTTGCAGATAACGAACGTGACCCACATGAAGGAGATCGAAACAGCCATTAGTAAAGACCAAGGGCCGCCACTGTTCGGGGTGGGCGGCGATCGCCTCAACCAGGGTAGAAATTGTGTAAAGACTAGGAATCATCGGTTGTTTTAACACAGCAAACAGCAAAAATTGGAGACTCTCGGGTTCCGACAAAACCTAGTTGGGTTCATGTTCACTCCCCGGACGATATCCATGTTCAAAGGCAAAGCGCACCAGTTGGGAGCGATTTTCTAATCCCAATTTACTCAGAATTCGACTCAAATGAGTCTGCACAGTCCGGGGACTAATCACCAAACGCGCTGCAATTTGTTTATTGGGATAGCCTTGAATCACTTCCCAAAAGACTCGCGCTTCAGCCGGGGTCAGGGGAAGGGGTTCTGGCTGCATGGGGTTTTGGTCCTCGGACTCCACCCGATGGCGATGCCACCCGTCTGCGGGATCTTGAACCCGTTGTGCCGACTCTTCCTCAGTCCAAGAGGGGGAAGTCTGAGGCGTAAACTGCTGCATCAAACGGATCATCTCGGCGTGAATCCGTCGCGATCGCTCTAATTGTGCCTCGATTTTCGCTACTAACTCTAAGGGTTCAAACGGTTTAATCAAGTAATCATCCGCCCCGATCGCGTGCCCTTCGATGCGATCGTCCAGTTCTCCCTTACTTGAGAGGAAAATAAACGGCACTAACTTCCCCGCAGGATTGGTGCGAAGACGCCGACAAAATTCAAATCCGTCCATCAAAGGCATCATCACGTCTGATACCACTAAATCTGGAGGATCCCTCTTAAACAGGTTTAACGCTTCGACTCCTGAATCTGCTTCTTCCACTACAAATCCCTGCTTTTCTAAATGACGTTTCAGCATCATTCGCAGGGTTTTATCATCATCAACCACTAAAATTCGTTTCATCTGTGTGAGCCGCTACACCTAAGTTGCTGCTGGGTATCATCAGATAGGCTGACAGGTTTTGCGCTGATCATTCTATTCCCATTCATCTTAAGGTCTCCTGTGTGCACCTCTTCCAAGTCTTGGAGTTGCTACAGCCGGACCCCCGCCCCAAGCGGTAATTACCCTTAACCCTACAGACTTGAGCTTTTGCCTTGGGGTTCAAGAGTGACTCAGTTCCCGTCCATAGTGGTTTAAAGTACCCTCGAACCGATAACTAGATTCATAAAGTGTTTGCTACAGGTCATCCTTAATTTTAGAAGGTTCTTGTGTCAACTGGCCTCAAATGTGGCATTTGAGATCAAAACAAGCAGCGATCGGCTCCTGAACAAGGAGCGATTTTAGCCCAGGACGTCTCTAAATGCAACTTCTGTAGTCTTGCCCCAATCCATTTTAACGGATTCTCTGCCTACTCTGCTCTAATTGGAGGAGATAGTTTTTGCTATCCTACATAAGGTTGAAGCGTGTTCCAAATTTGGCAATAACCAGGGACTCCATTTTAACAGTAAATTGCAGAAAGATAAAGCAATAGATTTAATTTTTATAGCGGTTTTCAAGACAGAGAGGTCCAGTTCTCAGGTCAAAGTCGCCCTTTTGAAGAACGGGGATTTAGGGCGATCGTTCAGAACTCA
Source organism: uncultured Oscillatoriaceae bacterium (assembly GCA_965650385.1). Classification (GTDB taxonomy): domain Bacteria; phylum Cyanobacteriota; class Cyanobacteriia; order Cyanobacteriales; family Laspinemataceae; genus Laspinema. The sequence continues at coordinate 6,090 of CBFGOM010000036.1, read as the reverse complement.
TCTGCTCGAAAACTGCTATCACTGACGCTTTAAACTGGGTAAAAATTATATGGTTTTTAAAAATACCGTAGAGTTCCCCCTCCCGTCCCCCTTTTTAAGGGGGAAGCCAGAGGAATTAATGTTTATTTATCGGGGAGGCCAGAGAAATTAAAGTTTAGAAACTGGGGGCTTTTGATAATTTTTCCAGCAGTCTATTCATCAACCATTGAGACAAGAATTTGAAGTTGAAAATAGGCTGGTTCAGGGGAGATGCTGGAAACAAAAATAGTCAGATTTTGCCCATTAATGCTCTAACCCTCCTGATGATGAATTACAAAATTACTGTGGGTGGATTGGGTACTAAGCCTGAAATTTTTCCACCCATCATGGCCGACTGGTAATCAAACATCGTCCCGCCATATTGCATTAACACCTGAATCAGTTCCATTTCTGCGCGGCGGGGGAGCATCGTTTTCCAGGCTTTCAAGGCTTCCAAAATCGTAGAAGCATTAAACGATGCCCCCCGACGATGTGCTGCAACTTCTTGATTTTCTCCTCGCCAATTTTGAGGGACATAACCCAGAGGAATTAACATAGATTGTTCCACTTGTTCGAGTAATAACTCCAGGCGTTTAAACCGTTGAACCTCAAAGTCAGTCGGGTGATTTTCTACCCACTGTTTGACGGTAGGATCGGTGATCACTTCAGTTTTTAAACGTTGAATTGCAGCAAATAGGGATTGACTGGAATCTTTGACACAGGATGTAGCGGGAGTCAGCACTGAGGCCCCGTTTCCGGGCCCTGTACGATAGCGGGTTTCCATGAAGGCGAGTTCCTGGAGGATTGTTTCTAGGGGGTCAAACTGGCGATCGCCCAATTGGTAGGGGACGGTGAGTTCAGGAATCCGAATGACTACATCGGACACGGGCAAGGTGTACATCCACCCCCGCTTAAAACTCCCCATATAGGAGTGCCAGCGATGGGCACCGGCAATGACTCCTTCCCGGTTATGTCCATATACTTGGCGATATACTAAGTCGAACCGTAAATCCCCCGTAAATTCATCGGCAGTTACTTCAGCAAACCCAAAGGCAAAATGTCCCGGAACCAGCCCTAGGACAGCGCGATCGCCCCGCTCACCCCCACGCCAACCGAAGGTATGTACGACTAAGCCCACATCCCCTTTATACCACAATTCTCGGGTGCGTTTTTGCATTAAATCCGGCGATCGCTGGTTGCCATACAGAATCCCGCCATTGTTATCCACCAGGGTGCGTTCCATGCGATGCAAGGGAATCTGTTCCCACTTGGATTCTACAAAGTGTTGGCGAGTTTCCTCTCGTCCACTTAACATCCGCGTCGGCGCAAGGGAGAGGGCCGCTGCGGGTTCGATCGCCCCAACGATAAATAATCCTTCCGGGTTGCGATCGCCATAAATATACCATCCCTGGGCATTGAGGGGAGAGGTTTCAATATCAATAATCGAACTTTGTTCCACCTGATGTCCGGGAGGTATAAATCCCGCATCCGGCATCGCGATCGTTTCTTCTATCTCGTCAAAATTACGAGTTTGCGGATTATAATGTCTGACGCGGTAGCGGTTGTCTCCTGCGGATGCAACAAAGCGCACGAAAGCTTTTTGAACTCCGACAATTTGGATCGGTTCATCCCCGATGCTCACAACCCAAATATTGCCAACTTGTTCCACTGTCTGCACATCGAGTTCAACTTGAATATCATCCTCGGGTCTAGCACCCGCTAGGGATTCCAACGGACTAACATTTGACCATCCCTCTAACCGCGTAGGGTGGATACTAAAATTTTCCATACTTTGACGCGTGATTTCATCAAAGTGAATATCTGTAACCGCACGATTAATCCAGGTTTGATGAATTGAGTTGGGATGCCAGTTGAGCCAAACGGTTTGCCCAGTGAGATGGGGGTAGGATTCCGGAGTATTTTGTAGGGTGAGATAAACGCCTCCATCACTCTGACGTTGTGCTAAAGAGGGTAAGATTAATTGTCCAGTCCATTGGGCGATCGGTCGGTAGAGCTGACTCTTGATTGAACTCATGGTTATCCTTTATAATTAAAGGCCGCTAAAGAATATTCTTTTAGGATTTACAAGAGGCGATCGCTGCTTCTGGAGAAAGTTGGCGATCGGTCACATTAAACTGGGCACAATCACTTTAAAAAAGTCTTAACTAAAGTTTAATCCTAAATCCAAGTTGACACCCGGATTTAGGATTAATTGAACTGGGTGAAGCGGTCATTAAATTCCGGCCCCATCCAAAAAGTCCTCAATGACTTTATTGTTCACCTGAGAATTCAAGCCGAGAACATGAAAATCTAAGGAGCTATGATGGGGATGGGAATGTTCTAAAGGATGTCGGGTTAAAAATGTCCCCCGTTGTGCTTTCATTCGTTCCACTTCTTGTTCCAGGCATTTAATCCGCTCAAATAAAGCCCGAATTGCTTCAGCTTCGGGGTCTTGTAATGATTCATGATCTAAGGAAATGACCCGATCGCCCAAACGGCGGATAATTCGCCCAGGCACTCCCACCACGGTACAATCTGCCGGAATATGGCGCAAGACGACGGATCCGGCCCCAATTCGGACATTATCTCCAATTTGAATATTCCCGAGTATTTTGGCCCCAGCACCCACTACGACATTTTCCCCTAGGGTCGGGTGACGTTTTCCAATTTCTTTCCCCGTACCGCCTAGGGTCACTCCCTGATAAATTAGCACGTTGTTCCCCACAATGGCGGTTTCTCCAATCACCACACCTACGCCATGATCGATGAAGACACATTGTCCGATCTGAGCACCGGGGTGAATCTCAATCCCCGTAAAAAAACGCATGATTTGGGAAATCAACCGAGGTATGACGGGGATTCCTCGGTTATGAAGCTGATGAGCCACACGATGGCCCATGAGAGCGTGCAAGCTGGGGTAACAGAATAGCACTTCTAACCAGTTTTTGGCGGCAGGATCGCGATCGAGAATGTTTTGAAACTCCCGCTTGAGGGTGTAGAAGACTGATAACGGTGATTGACAACTAGCTGTTGGGGGGGAGTCGGAGTGAGGATTCTGAGGCGCGTTCTCTTGCTCACCCTTTAATCCGAAAGATGGGGACTCTTGAGTGAAACCGTCTCCCAGGAGCGATCGAGGTTGTCTGATTGGCTCAGGCATAAGGTTTACCACATGAAGGTTTTGGATAATTTACGGTAACATCATGATGTTACCGTAAATTATTGAATATGTCACAGCTAACCCAGAAAAGCAAGGGGTTCGGTAGGCGTTTGCGGAAAAATGCAGTAACCCAAAGGGATAAACATCCCCAGAGGGCTTTAGAGAATACATTATGAGTCCCGAACTATATCTCTTCTGGGGTGGAAAAGACCTCTCTCACTCCAAAAATTTAATGATTATTTTAGAAAAATTTAACCCATTTCACCAAAGCTCATCTTGCAAATTAAACTTTATCCAGTCAAGTTCAAATTCAAGGTCACTTACCCCTTGCTTTTTTTGAAAATCTGTGTAATAGTCGAAAAAGCTCACAATCTCCGGTATCTCCATCAAGTTAGCGGAGATTAAGGATTTTTCCCTGCTGATCGGCTCCACTGCAAAGTGTTCAGGGTCGGCCCCTCGGTTAATGTTATGAGGTTGGGTCACTATGCGAATCGCGAAGGATGTAACAGAACTCATTGGTCGGACGCCCCTCGTTGAACTCCGTCGAATTCCTGCGACAGAGAATTGTGTTGCGACAATTGTGCTTAAAGCAGAGGGGATGAACCCAGCCGCTTCGGTCAAAGATCGAATTGGGCTGGGGATGATTGGTGCGGCGGAGGACGCGGGGTTAATTAAACCGGGAAAAACCACTTTAGTTGAACCCACTTCAGGCAATACCGGAATTGCTCTAGCGATGGTGGCAGCAGCGAAAGGGTATCGATTGATTCTGACGATGCCAGAGACGATGAGCTTAGAGCGACGGGCGATGCTGAAAGCCTATGGCGCTCAGGTAATTTTGACTCCTGGGGTGGAAGGGATGATCGGGGCGATCGCCCAGGCGGAAGAAATTGTCCGCACAACTCCTGATGCATTTATGTTGCAACAATTTAAAAATCCAGCAAATCCCCAAATTCATCGAGAAACTACCGCCGAAGAAATTTGGGCCGATACCGATGGCAAAGTGGATATTGTCATTGCTGGAGTCGGAACGGGCGGCACAATTACGGGAATCGCCGAGGTGATCAAACAGCGAAAACCCGCGTTTCGGGCGATCGCGGTTGAACCCAGCAATAGTCCGGTTTTGTCTCACGGACGTTCCGGCAGCCATAAAATTCAAGGAATTGGTGCAGGATTTATCCCCGAAGTTCTGCGAGTTGATTTGATTGATGAAGTCATTACCATCAGTGATGAGGAAGCAATGGCGTATGGGCGGCGTCTGGCGACGGAAGAAGGGTTGTTGTCTGGAATCTCCAGTGGTGCGGCTTTAGCGGCTGCGATCCAAGTCGGTAGACGCCCGGAAAATGCCGGTCGTTTAATTGTCATGATCCAGCCTAGTTTTGGAGAACGTTATTTGAGTACCCCTATGTATCAAAACCTGGAACCGTTTGAGGGACAGGAATTGGTAAGGGAGAAAATAGAGTCTTCTACTTTCTTGCATTTTGGGGAAAGAGAATCGACGAAAAGCGTTGTCTAACAAGGCTTTAGGGCGGATCTTGATAGGTTTTAAAAACCCTTTGGGTCCTGATCTATCTCAGTCTGTATAACTAATCCCCCACCCTGTAAACATGGAGAATTTACCCCTAGAAATCGCAATTGTGGGAGGGGGTTTGAGCGGGACGCTTGTAGCAACTCATCTGTTGCGATCGGCGCGCCAACCGATTACCCTCCACTTGATTGAACCCCGTCCGGGCTTAGGGCGGGGAATTGCGTACAGCACGGATTATCGTTGTCATTTACTCAATGTTCCGGCAGGGAAGATGAGCGCATTTCCCGACGAACCAGATGATTTTTGGCGCTGGATGGTGACAAAAAAAGATCCGAGTGTGCAGCTTGATACATTTGTGGCCCGTCAAATGTATGGTAAATATATTCAGGAGGTATTAGAGCAGTCGGTATCTGTAGCATCAGAACAGGTGCAGTTTAAGCCGAGAACCGATGAGGCGATCGCGGTGGAACCTCACACCCAGGGGGCGACTGTTTATTTAAAAAGTGGGGAAACCATACGAGCTGATAAAATTGTGTTAGCTTTGGGTAATTTCCCTCCAAAAGACCCGCCAGTAAATGATTCTAGGTTTTATCAGAGTCCACGTTATATTAGCTACCCTTGGAGCGATCGCGCCCTGAAGGGCTTGAATGCTTCGGATGCTGTCTTACTGATTGGGTCCGGACTGACCATGATTGATTTAGCTGTCGCCCTGAAAGAACAAGGTCATACCGGCAAGATTTATGGGGTATCGCGGCATGGTCAGTTCCCCCACTCTCACAAGTTCACCTCAGCTTATCCGGCGTTTTTGACCCCGGAGACTGCCCCCAAAACCCTTCGGGGTTTGTTCCAGCAGGTGCGTGCAGAAGTCAAATCAGCGATCGCCCAGGGGGAAGATTGGCGATCGGTCATTGACTCCCTGCGCCCGATTACCCAGCAGTTATGGCAGCATCTGAGTCCAGGCGATCGGCGACGATTTCTGCGTCATGTTCGACCCTATTGGGAAGTACATCGTCATCGCGTTTCCCCTGGGGTTGCCGAGACGGTGGGAAGGATGCAGAATACAGGGCAATTGGTCATGGTGGCGGGTCGAGTTGATGCTTATGAGGAAGATGCAGAAGGGGTGAAGGTTTGGGTTATACCTCGGGGAACTGAGGACCGGAAAGGCTTTGAGGTAAAGCGGGTGATTAATTGTACCGGGAGTGAATGTGACTATCGGAAGTTTCAGCATCCCCTCATTGTGAATCTGCGATCGCAAAATTTGATTCGTCCTGACCCCCTCGCTCTGGGTTTAGATGTTGCCGAGAATGGTGCTATCCGCAACAGCGAGGGGGTTGCCTCCTGAAGGGGTGACAAGAAGCTCAAAAGGCTTGCCCCTTGTATGTTTTGGCGA
>CBFGOM010000035.1:0-36964 GCA_965650385.1 uncultured Oscillatoriaceae bacterium | reverse complement strand
GATGACAAATAGTAGAGAGAATAGCCAAGGTAGAGTTGCAGGGAAAGTTGCTTGGGTTACGGGTGGGGGTTCTGGAATTGGACGGGCAACAGCGATCGCCTTGGGACAAGAAGGTGCAAGAGTAGCCGTCACCGATATTGATGGAGAAAAAGCCGCCCAAACAGCAGCAGAAATTCAGGAGAAAGGATGCCAAACTTTATCCTTTCAACTGGATGTTACTGATGAAAATCAGTGGCAACAGGGCTTGAATTTAATCTTAACCGAATGGGGGCAATTAAATGTTTTAGTGAATAATGCTGGAATATCCGTTGCCCAGTCTATTACTGACATGAACTTAGCCCAATGGCGGCAAGTGATGGCTGTAAATTTAGATGGTATATTTTTGGGGACAAAATATGGAATAATTGGCATGAAGCAGGGGAACGGTGGCAGCATTATTAACGTTTCCTCCGCCTCCGGACTCAAAGCTACCCCCGGGGCTTCAGCCTATTCTACCAGTAAGGCGGGAGTGCGTTTATTTTCTAAATGTGCCGCTTTGGAAGCCGCTCAAACTGAACCCCGAATTCGGGTGAATACAGTTCTACCCGGTGGGGTCATCACCCCTATGTGGTCGAGGATGGAAGGGTGGGAAAGCTTTAAAGAACAAGCTGGAGGCGAAGCAGAATTATGGGATAAATTAGCCGAAAATACTCCTTTAAAACGGTTCGCTAAACCTGAAGAAATTGCTTTGGCTATTTTGTATTTAGCTTCGGATGAATCCCAATTTGTAACCGGGGCCGAATTAGTGATTGATGGAGGATTTACCGCGTAATGAACACTAAAATCGGTCTGAATTTGTATAAAATATAGTGTTTTCCCCAGGGATGAGCTACATTAGACCTCTTGCAAAATACGGGATAGATCCCCCTGCCGTCCCCCTTGAAAACGCCATCGACGAGAGGGGGTTCTCAGGGGGGTTAGGGCGATCAATCCTTATTTTTAGCAAGAAGTCTATTGAAATATCCACAAATTTAGGATAAGAAGGCTCAATCAATGGGAGAATTATGGAAAAGTCTTTTTAGGAAGAATATTCAGGGTCATTCGGAAAGTCTCCCAAAGGAAATGATAGAACCAATCGATTGGTTTAATCCCGATGCCCTTCCCTAACCCACATCGCTCAATGGGAGAAGAAATTAGAGTAAAGGAAGATTGAGAATAACCCATGTTATCGTTTGATTATTATAGTAGTTTACCGGATTAAGGGTTCATGATGGTATGAAAATTTTAATGATATCTTGCACCTTTCCCTATCCACCCACACTGGGGGGAACCCATGTGAGGACCTTTAACTTAATGAAATATCTCAGTCAGCACCATCACGTCATTTTAGTGACCCAGCGATCGCCGGAAGTCACTGATGCGGAAGTGGAACGGTTGCGCGAGTGGGTGCAAGATGTGGCGATTTTCCCCTCTCCGAGTGCAAGTGCAGGACAGGGAAAGTTAGGAAAAGTGAAGCGGTTTGCGAAATTTCTGCGCCAAGGAACACCGCCAAACGTCCTGTCCCGGTACTCGCCAAAAATGCAGCATTGGGTGGATCATTATGTGGAATCGGTGATTGCCAAAGGACAAAATTCTGAATTTGCCATCACCTGTGAACATAGTGTCAATGAGATTTATGTTCGTCCTGAGTGGTCCTGCGCGATCGCCAGTGTGGTAGATATTCATAGTTCAGTGTACGGGACCTGTCGGCAGTTGCTGGAAACCAACACCTCAGAAAAACCCCTGCGCGATCGCCTACAACTGCCGCTGTTGGAAAAGTATGAACAACGCTACTGTTCTAAATTCTCCGGTATAGTCGTCACCACAGCAGACGATGAAGAGCAAATCAAACAGTTAAATCCCGAGGCTAAAATTTCCGTCATCCCCAATGGCGTTGATTTGGAAATGTTTCCCGTTCGCGAAGTCGATCCCGGGGGACATCGGTTGGTCTTTGTGGGAGCAATGGATATTTTAGCCAATATTGATGCCGTCAGATTTTTAGCCTTAGAGGTCTTTCCCTTAGTCCGCTTGCGGTATCCCGATGCCACCCTGGCCCTAGTCGGGTCCCGACCCGTCCCAGAAGTCCAGGAACTGGCAAATCAGCCCGGAGTAACCGTTACAGGTCAGGTTCCTTCAGTCGCCGAATATTTGCACCAAGCGACGGTTTGCGTGATTCCCATGCGAACGGGATATGGAATTAAAAATAAAACCCTAGAAGCAATGGCAGCCGGAACCCCAGTCGTTGCCAGCGATCGCGGATTAGAAGGGTTAAGCGTGGATGGACCCAACGTCACCTTACGCGCATTACGGGCCAATCAGGTCAACGAATATGTAACTGAAATTGGGCGTTTATTTGAAGATCGACGCCTCAGAGACCAATTATCGAGCAATGCGCGACGACTTGTGGAACGGGATTATACCTGGGAAGTGGCTGGCGATCGCTACTCCAGCTTATTAAGCCAGCTATCCGCCCGCAAATCCTGATAGGATAGCATCACTTTCAATTCTTCCTATTGGGTCGATTCCCGCCTCCTAGAAACCTATCCTTCTTAACCTTTGAGATCACGGATGAACAACCCTATTCGCAAGCGAGCACCGTTGAGTCCGGCCACCGCCAACCGGCCACTCCCACACCCAGTGCCTGTATCGCCTGCTGCGAAATCGCGAACGCGACCCAATAGCGGCGATCGGGTGTCGCCGTCTGGGAAAATGCCTCAAGTGACCCGATCGCAGTCGCAAAAACGCGATCGCCCCCCGGAACCTAAACCGGGAAATGGATTGAGTGCGATCGCCGCCATCACCGGCAGTACCACCTTATTCTTTTGCGGCGCATGGTTGAGCGTTCGCCTCATTGTTGATCCCGCCTCCATCAACTGGGTCCAATCCTGGTTACCTGCCGCCTCTCAAGTCCCGATCGCCAACAAAGAAGCCCCTCAAACCCTTCAGGCCATCACCGACCAAATTCGAGAAGCAGGACTCATTCCAGCATCCACTCTCCCCCTGGATTCTCCACCCCAAACCTTAACCCTGGCCCATTCCAAACCCCAACAGCAACTCCTCATGCCGGTGATGATGGAAATCCCTTGTTCGGGGACAGCAGAAGCCGCCGCCAGCCCTTGTCAGGCCCTAGCCGAAGTCCGGGTGTATCGCCCCGTCTTCAATCCCGATAATCCCAGTGACCCCCAGCCTTACTATCAACTCCTCAACAAGCTAGAAGTCACCGGACCAGACCCATCGGCGATCGTTCCCACCTTAACCGAAACGGAAGCCGCCACCTTCAGCGTCGGCCCCCAACCCCTGACCCGATTAGACCCCTTTGAAAATGCCCCAGAACTCGGAAACTGGTTAAATTTACACAGCGATCGCACCATCGGCAAGCGCAAAATCGCTTATGGGAAAATCATTCACTACAACCCCGAAACCTTTCACCTCAGCGAAATGACCGAATGGGTCAGTCCTGAAGGTCATCTCCCCTCCTGGCAGGACATCAGTGGAGGCGAGGACCCGGAACTCGTCATCGATCGCACCCTCGGCATGGAACCCCAGTTCCAAATCTATCAACTCAAACCCGTCCAATTTTTCCTCAACCCCATCCGCCTAGAGGAAATCTCCCTCATCGAACCCGTCCTCTCCTCCCGCGCCTACCGAGATGCCCTCCTCCTCGCCAGAAGTGGCTTATGGTCTGCCGCCTGGGAATTAATGGCTTCTATCAAACAGGATAGTTCCGGTGCAAGCTGGCCCCAAGCCGCCCAAGCCCAACTGGATGTGATCCGCTATCACGCCCAAATTACCCAAAACCAAGCCAACGCCACCGGGATGCAACCCCCCCAGCAAATCCTCACCGCCTTGATGGATGGCAACTGGAAAAAAGCCCTTGAGGTCTATGAATTACAGCTTAAAATGGGCGATGAAATGGCAAGCTTGCTCACCGATGAGAAAGTTATCTTGTGGAATCGCATCGAAACCGCCGTTCAAGTCAACCCCGCCCAAGCAGATGCTAAAGCCTGGGGGGCATTGGTCTTAGCCGCCCGCTACAATGACAGCGAAGCCGTTGCCTGGTTTGAAGAACAAGCCCAAAATACTGCCCAACTGCGCGATCGCATTTATAGTTTGCTCGATGCCCGGGCCAATGCCAGTACCTACGCCCAACAACTCAAAACCCATAAAAGTCAAATCATTGGGACTGCTACCATGCTCTCCCAAGTCAATCCCCAGGACTGGATTCGCCCCCAAGGGAGCCCCCCTTTAGAACTGCAATCCGGACAAGTTTGGTATCAAGTGCAAGTCAGTGGGTTTAACGACTCCCGTCGCTGGCGACAAGCCCCCTTCAAAGATATTAATCTCCCTAAATCCGCCCTGGGAAATCATCTGTGGAAAGAATTAGGATTGCACAACGACTCCCAGATTCAAATCGGCGTTTGGATGCCGAATGGAGAGCAAAAAACCACCGTAGGGACCGTCAAGGGATTGCGGTTAGTTGGGGGAAACATACTCCTGCTGACCACCAGCGATGCAATTCCGACCCCAGAAATTGGGTCAGGGGTATCTAAACCCTTGAGCTTGACCGCATCTGCCTTAAAATGGCGATCGCCCGCACCCCAAACCCTCAAACAATTGCACTGGGATGATCCGGAATGGGTCGAGATGCTACTGCCTTCCTTGTGGCAGGAGTTGCAAACCACCGGACAGGTCCCCCTCGGTGTCGTTCCCTCCACGGAACAAATGCTCACCCAACTCGGCGGATGGTTCGTCCAATCCACGGACCTCACCGGCAACAACTGGCCCGATGCGGTGATTACCCTGCGCAGTGATGCTTTAGTACCATCCCCCGGCTTCTCCCATGCCGCCTACCGAACCCGTACTTTAATTTTTGATGACAAAGGGGCGCTGATTTACAGTGAACTCTCCACCGCAGATAGTCAAGCAATCACCGGCATTGCCGATCTCCCCAATGGCGGACTCCCCGTCTTAGTGGTAGAAGGCAGCAATGGGTATAACTTACAACGGTGGTCCAGCGATCGCCAGCGGTTTGAGTTTTAACCCAACACCCGCCCCCACCCTTCAGGGTGCGGGTTTTTATAAAATAGCCCTTCCGTTACCCTTCCACTCCCATTCATGACAACCCAGAAACTTCGACTGCCTCGCTTCCTGCGATCGTCCCACGGTCCCAACTTATCCATGAAAATGATGGGAGTGGGATTAGGGATTACCTTGATGTTCGTCTTAATTGCCTTGTTCTCTCCCCTCTTCATCTCCTGGGGATGGATCACGGACCCCACAGAATTTCTGAGTCATCCCATCCATGACGCGCCCTCCTGGGACCATTGGTTTGGGACCAATCGCTTGGGATATGACGTGTTCAGCCGAACCTTAATGGGGTCTCGGGTGGCATGGCAAGTCGTGATTTTAGCCACTGCCTTGAGTATGGCGATCGGGGTTCCCCTGGGGTTAGTCAGTGGCTATTTAGGGGGTAAATTAGACCGGACCCTCTTATTCTTAATGGACACCATCTACACCTTGCCGGGATTATTGCTCTCGATTACCTTAGCCTTTGTCGTCGGTAGAGGCATCTTTAACGCGGCGATCGCCCTGAGTATTGCCTACGTTCCCCAGTATTACCGCGTCGTCCGCAATCACACTGTCAGCGTTAAAACCGAACTGTTTATCGAAGCCGCCCAAGCAATGGGGGCCTCAACCTGGCGCGTCCTTTCCCGCTACCTATTTTTAAACGTGATTCAAAGCGTCCCAGTCCTGTTTACCCTCAATGCTGCCGATGCCATCTTAATCCTGGGCGGATTAGGCTTCCTAGGATTAGGACTCCCGGAACAAGTCCCAGAATGGGGAAATGACCTCCGTCAAGCCCTCGATGCCTTACCTACTGGCATTTGGTGGACTGCCTTTTTCCCCGGGTGTACCATGACTTTAATGGTGGTGGGATTGTCCCTTTTGGGAGAAGGATTAAACGAATTTGTGAATCCAAAAATGCGGCAAGAATAGCCCGATTTTTCGGCGAACTAGAATCAATGACCAAGGACAAATAACCGATGACCAATGACAATAATCCCTTCGTTATAGGGATTGATTTAGGCGGGACGGCGATTAAATTAGGACGATTTGAAGCGGATGGGACCTGTAATGAATCTTGGTCTGTAGACACCCCAAAACCGGCGACTCCAGAGGCTGTATTACAAGTGCTTGTGGAGGCGATCGCTCAAGTGGACCCGGACAATCAATGTCGGGCAATTGGGGTGGGGACACCGGGTCCGGTGGATGCCACGGGTCAGATTGCCAAAGTGGCGATTAATTTAGAGGGGTGGCAGGATGTCCCCCTGGGTAAATGGTTATCCCAAAAAACCGGCAAACCCGTAATTCTCGCCAATGATGCGAATTGCGCTGGATTAGGCGAAGCGTGGTTAGGGTCTGGGCGTCAGTTTCGTAATCTGATTTTGCTCACCCTCGGGACTGGGGTTGGCGGTGCTATTATCCTGGATGGTAAGTTGTTTACCGGCCATACTGGGGCAGCCGGGGAGTTAGGATTAATTACAATTAATTTGTATGGTCCTGACTGTAATAGCGGCAATAAAGGCTCATTAGAGCAGTATGCTTCAGTGCAAGCAATTCAACGGGCGACTCGGACGACTCCCGAAGAAATTGGTCATGCGGCGCGATCGGGCAACCGGCAGGCGTTGGAGTTTTGGGAAGGGTATGGACATCATCTGGGGGCGGGATTAGCCAGTTTGATTTATGTGTTGACCCCAGAGGCGATTATTATTGGCGGCGGAATTAGTGCGAGTGCGGAATTTTTTATTCCAGCGGCGATCGCAGAAATTGAACGCCGGGTTCTGCCGGTTTGCCGTCCCAATTTGCAAGTTTTAGTCGCGGAATTAGGCAACAAAGCCGGGATGGTGGGTGCGGCTAAATTAGCATGGCAAACCATCGAGGATAGTCTTTAACCCCTCATAGTTTGAGGATGGCTCTCGTGACGAAAGCTGAATCATCACTGGGCAAAGCTTTCGTCACCAGGAACCCTGCTTTTAGCCGGTTAAATCATGACCTGTGGTTTGTTCAATGTAGTCTACAACCTTCTGATAATCATCCGGATTACTTTGAGGATGAATGATAATTCTCATGCCACTATCCGGTAAAAAAAAGGAGATTTTTCCATTACCTGGAGCGCAACAAAATGAACTGATTCGATTCAAATCGATATCATATTCTTCGCGTTCGTAATGAATTTTCACCCAATGAGAGCCGAGAGAGTATTGTACGGTTTTGTTGATGAAATTGACCACGGTTTGATAAGCCTCGGTATTACTCTGAGGATGAATAACAACAGGAGTGCGACTTTGAGGTAACCAAAAGGCAATCTTTCCGTTTGGCGATCGACAAAAAGCACCGATCCGCGCTAAATCCACGACGTATGTCTCTCTGTCATAAATAAATTTGACCCAATACGTCACAAAACCTCCTCACTCGGCAATTCAATCCGCATTTATAGCCCTGTTATCCTTTACGATCGCCCAGGAGTGATAGCAGCCGAAATCTCAGATGAAACCGACGCTTCTGCATCATCCTCGGACAGGGAAGCTAATGCGGCTTGGATAAAGCCTTTAAACAGGGGATGGGGGTTACTGGGTCGAGATTGAAACTCAGGATGGAATTGAGTTGCAATGAAAAATGGATGAGAGGGGAGTTCAATAATTTCCACCAGTCGTCCATCGGGGGAAGTGCCACTCACCACATATCCGGTTTCAAGAAAGAGGTTGCGATAAGCATTATTGAACTCATAGCGATGGCGATGGCGTTCGTAAATGACCTCTTGTTGATAAACTGAGGCCGCAAGAGTATCCGGAATTAATCGACAAGGATATAACCCCAAGCGCATGGTTCCGCCCAAATCGACCACATCTTGCTGTTCCGGGAGAAGGTTGATGATGGGGTTATTGGTTTCAGGGTCAAATTCTGCGCTGTTGGCATCGGCTAATTTAGCAACGTGACGCGCCCATTCGATCGCCGCACACTGCATTCCTAAACATAACCCCAGGAAGGGAATCTGTTGTTCTCGGGCATATTGAATCGCCGCAATTTTGCCATCCACCCCACGAATGCCAAACCCCCCGGGAACCAAGACGCCTTGGACATCTTTGAGAAATTTTTCAGGTCCATAAGCTTCGATATCTTCGGAATTGATCCACCGCAGGTTCACTTCAGCCCCAAAGGCGATCGCCGCGTGTTTAATCGCTTCAATAACCGAGAGATACGCATCACTCAGACGAACGTATTTCCCAACGATCGCAATATCAATCGGTTTGCCTTTTCCATACAACCGTTCTACCAGAATTTGCCATTGTTTGAGGTCTGGTTGACGCGGGTCGAGTCGCAGTAAATCTAAGGCTTGCTCGGCCAATCCTTCCCGTTCTAAAATCAGGGGAACTTCATAAATACTGTTGGCATCTGGCGAGGTGATCACGCATTGAGCCGGAACGTCACAGAACTCTGACATTTTTTCCTTGAGTCCTACAGGCAGAGGGCGATCGCATCGACAGACTAAAATATCGGGTTGGATCCCGATCGATCTAAGTTCCTTCACCGAGTGCTGAGTCGGTTTCGTCTTCATCTCTCCAGCAGCACTAATCCAAGGCACCAGAGTAACATGAATGTACAGAACATTACTACGCCCGACTTCCTTGCGAAATTGCCGAATCGCTTCTAAAAAGGGTTGGGATTCGATATCCCCAACTGTCCCGCCAATTTCCGTAATCACCACATCGGGATTCGTATTTTTAGCCACCCGTTTGATGCGTTCTTTGATTTCATTGGTAATATGGGGAATCACCTGGACCGTTCCCCCCTGATAATCCCCACGGCGTTCTTTATTGAGGACTGCCTGATAAATGGAACCTTGGGTCACACTATTGAGACAAGACATGGACGTATCGGTGAAGCGTTCATAATGTCCTAAGTCTAAATCAGTTTCAGCGCCATCCTCTGTCACAAAGACTTCCCCATGCTGAAAGGGACTCATCGTACCGGGATCAACATTGATATAAGGGTCCAGTTTCAAAATGGAGACGGAATAATCCCGGGACTTGAGCAACCGTCCCAGACTCGCAGCGACGATCCCTTTTCCGATACTGGAAACGACCCCACCCGTTACAAACACAAACTTAGTCATAAAATTTACCCAACGCTGTGATTTACGCGCCTAGATCCTGGGTTCATTGTGCCACATTTTAGGGCAGGAGTACCCTTGATCCTGCTCCTAAAACTGCGAATCCTAACCAGGGAGGAGAGAACCCCCTTTTCTATTTGGGTCAAATGCCCAGCTTATTCTACAGTGAAGATTTAAACCCCATCATTAGAGCGCTTACCAACTTTTAAAAAGCTGATTCCGTTTGTTAAAGGGGGTTTCGGGGATCTCTACGGTATTTTGCAAGAGGTCTATTAAACTTGAAAAATTGAGGGCAGATGTTACGCTGGCACAAACAGGGTTCAACTAAAGGACTCTCGGTGCTAGGGTGCATGGGAATGATGGGGACAACAAGTTTGCGGTAGCAATCCGGTTGGGGTTGTTCCTGGGGTGGATTGTCTCCGTGATTAAGATTGGCGATGGGTATGAGCAAATAAAAGAACACATGAAAAAGTCTAGCAATCGACCGAAACTCTTACCACTGGCAATATGTGGATCTCTGACGGTGTTCCCAGCATTCGGGACCCTAGGGGGGACTGTACCCGGGGGTACAACACCTAGAACCCTCGTTACTTTTATTCCCGAGGTTGCTGGGGTCCCGATCGCCCAGGAGACTGAGGAACCTCGGGAATTACCCCTGATTGATCCGAATGCGGAGGACCCCGTTGAGGTTGAGCCCCAAGACGACGTTGATGAAGTTGATTCGGTATCCGAGGACCTCAAATTTGAACAAGTCATGCAAGGGGCTAGGTCCAAAAATTTGAGCCGTCGCCCTCTAAGTGAGATTGTCTCAGTGGTGGCGGAACAATTTATCGGCACTCCTTACGTCGCTGGTTTATTAGATCAATCCTCTGAGGAAACTCTGGTAGTTTCCCTCGCTGGCTTTGACTGTGTATTATTTATAGAAACTGTCCTGGCGATCGCCCGAGGAATTGCGGTGCAGGATTACACCTACCAGGGATTAGAAAAGCGCGTTGAAGAGCAACGCTATCGGGATGGCAAACTCACCGACTACTGCAGTCGTCTCCACTATTTCTCAGACTGGATTTATGATAATAGCAAACGCGGCCTCGTTGAAAATATCACCCCATCCCTCGGGGGAATTCCGCTGAATCAAACCTTAAACTTTATGACGGAGAATCGTCAAAGCTATCCCCAACTTGCCGATGATGAGAATTACAACTGCATTCGACAAGTAGAAGCCAAGCTCAAGGAAGTATCTCTCACCTATATTCCCCAAGACCAAATTTCTACCGTTTACGATCGCCTACAACCGGGCGACATCATCGCTACCGCTACGGATATTGAAGGACTCGATGTCACCCATACGGGATTGGTTTATCAATCAAAAGATGGCAAAATGGGATTTATTCATGCTTCTCCCAGTGGACAAGTCACCGTTTCTCCGGATTTACAATCCTACGTCCAAGCAGTGGACGGTCAAATTGGCATTATTGTCGCCCGTCCCCTAGATACCCGGCCTGCACGCCCAGATACCTTACCTTCTTTGTAAAGGATTACAAGGGAAGTTGACTCCATTTATCCGGTCAATTTCCTTTGGAATTCTGGAAGAATTTCGAGTTAGATTCGACTTAAACCCATGCGAAACATTTTTCTGTCTACGGCCCTTGCATCTATTATGGTCACCACTCCTGCCGCTGCCGAACAACAGCTTTTTGTGGCTTATCCTCCCCCGGACCACAAAACGACCTCGGACCGCATTTTCTTAATTGGAACTGCTGCACCGAATGGGGAAGTTTTAGTCAATGGAACCCGAATTGAGCGCAGTCCTGCTGGACATTTTGCGCCGAGTTTTCCGTTAGAATTAGGGGAAAATGTTTTTACCTTAACCCATCAAAACCAACAACTTCAAATCAAAGTTACCCGAGAGTCTAGCTTGCCTCCAGTTCCTGAAGGCACGGCTTTTGTAGAGAGTTCTCTAACGCCGACGGTGGATATTGCCAGAATGCCGGGAGAGTTGATTTGTTTTGGAGCAATTGCGCCACCGAATGCAACCGTTTCTGTGCAAGTTGGCGATCGCACAATTCCCTTAATGCTCAATCGAGAATCCGTGTCTTTACCTTCTAATTTAGCGGTATTAACGGGGACTACAGACCCCAATGTTTCCCGAGAAGCGGGTAATTTTGAAGGCTGTACCACTGCACCCCAAAATCCTGCCAATTGGGGTCAACCGCGTTATCAATTGTCCCTGAATGGACAAACAACAACCCAAATGGCAGCGGGTAAGATTGAGATTGTTTCCCCCAGTCAAATTACAGTGGCTGAGGTGACTGCCGAGGCAGCCGTGGCCCGTACGGGACCCAGTACCAACCATTCCCGTCTCACACCGTTACCCAAGGGGACGCGCGCCGCCGTGACGGGACGGGAGGGGGAATGGATTCGGTTAGATTACGGGGCCTGGATTAAAGCGGAGGAAGCCCAAATTTTATCGGCGGGGATTCCTCCGCGATCGGCGATTCGCGGTGTGCGATCGCGCCAAGTTTCCGGATGGACCGAAGTGCTATTTCCCCTGCAAACCGCTGTCCCTGTTACGGTTACCCAGGGCGATCGCAACCTTGTCCTCACATTACATAATACAACCGCTCAAACCGATACCATTGCTTTCAACGACGATCGCTTAGTGGAACGGATGGACTGGCAACCCTTGGACAGCGATCGGGTAGAATATACATTTCACTTCAAACCCTCACATCAATGGGGATACAAATTGCGCTATGAAGGCACAACCCTAATTCTCTCCCTGCGCCATCCCCCCACCGTCACCGGCAGTCGCAATCAACCCTTAGCAGGGATGAGAATTCTCCTAGACGCAGGACATGGCAGCAGCGAGGACCTCGGTGCTCGCGGACCCAACGGGTATCCGGAAAAAGATGTCACCTTGATTGTTTCCAAACTCCTGCGCGATGAACTTCAACAGCGCGGCGCTACGGTATTAATGACCCGAGAAGGAGATGAGGATTTATGGCCGCACGATCGCGTTGCCCAAATCGAAGTAAACGAACCTCACCTCGCCCTCAGTGTCCATTATAATGCCTTACCGGACTTCGGCGATGCTATCAATACCGCAGGAGTTGGGATGTTTTGGTATCATCCCCAAGCCCATGATTTATCGGTGTTTTTGCATAACTATTTAGTGCAGAAATTAAACCGCCCGTCCTATGGTGTGTTTTGGAATAATTTAGCCTTAACGCGTCCCACGGTTGCTCCCTCAATTTTACTCGAACTCGGCTTTATGATTAATCCTACTGAGTTTGAGTGGATTGTTGATGAAAATGAGCAAAAAAAATTAGCCAAAACCCTGGCTGATGGAATTGTAGATTGGTTCGCAACTACTCGGTAAAATTTCCTTTTCGTACGAGAGGAGCAGACACCGGATTGCTGCAACAACTTTTGTTTGATTGCTTAAATTTAGGAAAGCCACCCGGTTTCTCAACTCCCTACAGGAGAAGCAGAACCCGGGTTGCTGCAACAATTGTTGTTTGATTGCCTCATACCCATTTCATGGATATTGCCTACAGATTTGGTATGGGATTCAAGTTAAGTCTTGAGGTTTTACCTAGCATTTTTCAAGTGATTGAAGTCTAGTTCTCTGGTCAAAGTCGCACTTTCTCAGGAGGATTTAGGCGGAACCGTCGGAGTTCATTCAGTCGAAAACCGCTATATTGATAATTCAGCTTAAATAGGTATTGAATCATTTGTAATCGGTCATGGAGGTGGCTTTTTGTATGGACTTTATAGAAACTAGAAAAGCAAAAGAATTGAGCGATCGCGCTGTAGAGTTGGCGATCGCCAATCGTCACAGTGAAGCGAGTACAGTTTTTGCCGACGCAACGACAGAGGCTCGCGCTATTCGGAAAATGTCCAGTCGAGCCATTGCACTGTGCTGGTTAGCCGCAGCATTCCACCGAGCCAACCGTCATGATGAAGCAAAAGCTCTGTTTGCCGAAATCCCCGAAATTGTTCCGGCCCTTTGGCTTGCTTCTAGTCAAGAAAACGTTCTGAGTGAGCTAGTGGCAGCGTTGGCGCAAGCGGGAGAGTTCACACAAGCTGCCTCTATTGCTGCTTCTTTGAAAGGGGAACAAGCCTCCATCAAGGCTCTGCGGAGTTTGTCAGCGGCGTTGATTGATGCTGGAAACTTTGAGGAAGCAGCAAAAGTGATTCGTTTGATTAGCAAAAGTAGCCAGCGAGTTAGTACCTTTTTAGAGTTGGCAGTCGCATTGGAGAGTCGCGATCGCTTCGATGACGCCAGCGCTATTTTCACCGAAGCTACCACGGCGGCTCGTTCTGTCAAGTTTTTGTCGGTTTATTCTTTACTTGAGGTAGTGACAACTCTGGAGCAAGTCAACCGACCCAGGGAAGCCGATGCCCTCTTGAGTGAAGCAAAAACGCTCACCTATTCTCTGGGCGATCAGGTGAACCGAGAGAATAGTCTCCGCTACCTCGCACAGGCACTCACACAACTTGGACGGTTTTCTGAGGCCATAGAAGCCGCGCACTCCATGCGCTATGGGGGTTCGCAGGAAAAGGCCCTCTGTGAAATTGTGGCAGCACAGGCTCGTTGTGGACAGTTATCTGAGGCCACTGCATTAGCCTACTCTATCCGTGGTGATGGTTATCGAGGGGAAGCGCTGAATCATGTGGGTACAGCACTCAAGTTAGCCAATCGGGATGCGGAAGCGAGTGCCATTCTCTCGGAGGCGGAAGAAGCTCTGAAAGCCGCACGAAAAGCCGAAGCAGAGGCGCTTGCTGAGGAGTTGGATTAAATGTGAGGGCAAGTATCCTCTCCTCAATTGTGCGATCGCGATCGTTCGGGTATCTTACCCCGTCGCCTCGTTTCTGCAACAATTGTTGTTTCATTGCCTAAATGGATGAAAGAAACCTGGTTTCTTACCACTCGACCAAATATCGCAGAAACCAAGTTTCTGCGATATTTTTTGCACCATCACCTACTAAAATAATCTAGTAAATTTCTTAAAGTCAATCTTATGAATCTTCCTCGGGTGAGAGCACCAGAATTTCCTTCCCATCAACCTTGGTTAAATTGCGATCGCCCCTTATCCCTCAGCCAATTAAGAGGCCGAATTGTTTTACTAGACTTTTGGACCTATTGCTGTATTAACTGTCTTCATATTTTACCAGATTTAAAATACTTAGAGCAAAAATATCCCGAACATCTCACTGTAATCGGTGTTCATTCCGCTAAATTTGAGAACGAAAAGGAAACGGAAAACATTCGGCAAGCTATTCTCCGGTACGATATTGAACATCCGGTCATTGTGGATCAGGAGTTTGAAATTTGGCAACACTATGCGGTGCGTGCATGGCCGACTTTAATTTTAATTGACCCTTTAGGATATGTAGTACGAATGGTTTCCGGAGAAGGGAAACGGGGGGAATTAGATGAGGCGATCGCCCAGTTAATCGCCCAGCAGCAAACTCAAGGTTCAGTCTCAATTCCCGATATCAAACCTGTCCTAGAAAAACAGAAAAATCCTTTAATTACCCCCTTAGCCTTTCCGGGGAAAGTCCTCGCGGATGCCGCCAGCGATCGCCTATTTATTGCCGACTCGGGACATCATCGCATCATTGTCACCACCCTAGAAGGCATCGTACAATTCATCATCGGCAATGGCACCCCAGGATTCACCGATGGGGCTTTTTCTGAAGTCCAATTTTTTGGACCCCAAGGCATGACTTGGAATGCTGACTGTCAGTGTCTCTATGTCGCAGATACCGAAAACCATGCCATTCGGCAAATCGATTTCACCACAGAACAGGTGCAAACCCTCGCCGGAACGGGTGAACAAAATCGCACCTTGGGTCCTCAAGGAGGTCATGGGTTAGAGACACCCTTAAATTCCCCTTGGGATTTAGCACTGATTGGCGGAGAAGTGTTATTCATTGCAATGGCCGGGTCCCACCAAATTTGGGCGCTGGATTTGATGGATGGGACTGTTGGGACCTATAGTGGCATCGGTGCCGAAGCTGGCATTGATGGAGAACTCGACGAGGCAGCATTTGCTCAACCCAGCGGCATTACCACCGATGATGAGGAACTGTTTGTGGCAGATAGTGAAATTAGTTCGATTCGGGGAATTGGGTTAGGGGATGAACCCCGGGTCCGAACTCTCTGCGGCAGTGGCGATTTATTTGGATTCGGCGATCGCGATGGTACTACAGAAGAGGCCCTATTTCAACATTGTCTCGGGATTGATTATGGTGAGGGCCGGTTGTGGGTGGCAGATACCTACAACCATAAAATTAAAACAGTCAATCCTCAAACGGGCGCGTGCAAAACCCTTCTAGGAGATGGAACCCCGGGATTATTAGACGGGAAAAATACTGCTACACGATTTTTTGAACCCGGGGGTTTAAGTATTAATGCAGGTATCCTTTATATTGCCGATACCAACAACCATTGCATCCGAAGGGTTACCTTAGATACCCTAACTGTCACCACTCTGGAGTTGACCGGATTATGTGCACCTGGGTTCTGTACTCCCCGGGAATTCAGCTAAAGACTAACTACCTTAGCACAAGGTTCAGACTGCTTCAAAAAGAGGGACACTCCGTCAGCGCCCCAGTCAAGAAAACCCCGAAATAAGCTCCCCAAAAGGGGATTTTATTAATGATCCGGATACCGAGAGAAGTTTCAAAAAAAATTCAGGTCATAACTAGACAGGACTGCCCAGATAACGTTAGAATTTGGCCCGGGACGTCTAAATTGAAATTCACTTTCACCTTTGATATAAAGAGTCAACAGTTATAGGTTTGAGTTAACTTTTTTTTTAAAGGTTCAAACCCCGTTGGCTACCCCTCAAGAAAAGTGGACAAAACGCACCCACCCCTCTGGTTCCAAACCGTTGGAATGGGGGAGTATTCAACCAGTCCAGTTGGCTTACAGTCGATCACCACACCGTTCATCGTGCGGGAGACGTCAATCGAAAAATGAACCCGATATTAAATTTACTCTCATTACTCGGAATCGTGGCGCTATGCTTTATTGCATGGCTGGGTTCTGAAGATCGTCGCATTATTCCTTGGAAGGTCATCTTTTGGGGAATTGGCCTACAAATGGTTGTGGGATTAATCGTGTTTGGGTTGGGGAGCAGTCTCATTGAAGGACTGAGTAATTTGCTCAATGTGGTCCTAGATGCTTCAGAAGCAGGGGCCAAATTCCTGTTTGGGGGAGCGTCGTCGATGTTGGTGGCAGAACCCAATTTTGCCGCAGGTCCAGGGCCAGCGGGTCGCTGGATTGCCCGAACTGTGGGCAATCCCTTTGTCGCGGTGGCGGGCGATCGCCTCACGCCGGTTAACCTCGATCCTGGTTTTGCTTACATTCTGGCCTTTCGCGCCTTGCCACAAGTTATTTTCTTCTCGGGATTGGTCAGTCTACTGTATCGCCTGAATCTGATTCAGCCTGTGGTGAAGTGGTTTGCGATCATTTTCCAAAAAACCATGAATATCAGTGGTGCTGAATCGATGGCAGGGGCGGCTAATATTTTTTTAGGGATTGAATCGGCGATCGCCATCAAACCCTTTTTGTTAGATATGACCCGCAGCGAACTTTGCGCGATTTTGACGAGTTGTTTTGGCTCGATCGCATCTTCCGTCTTAGCCCTGTATGCCGGGTTATTGCGCCCCACTTTCCCCTCCATTGCCGGTCACTTGGTCTCCGCTTCGATCATGACCATTCCCGCTTGCTTCGTGATGTCTAAACTTTTAATCCCTGAAACTGGCGATCCCAAAACCCTCGGACACATTCCTGACGATGAGGAGAGTGACCCCTCACAACGTCCTAACCCAATGGATAGTTTAATTGGGGGTGCATTGGATGGGGTGAAAATGGCAGTGGGAATTGCGGCTGCAATTATTGCCATTCTGGGGATGGTTGCGCTCATTAATTCGGTCTTTAGTACCCTCTCGACTTTAGTGCTGGGAGCCTCTTCAGCCGGTGAGCCTTCTTTGGTTACTGAGTTCTTTGCCAATCCTCTAGCCAATCTCATGGGAATGTTATTCTTACCCCTGACCTTTTTAACTGGGGTATCCCTCGATTGGCAGGAATTGTGGAGTTGTTCCCTAGTGATTGGGCGACGGCTGTTTGAAACGAATATTCCCCCCTATCAAGAGCTCGGGAGGTTAGCCCTGACTGGGGAAATCAGCGATCGCGCCCTGTTAATCATCAGCTATGCACTCTGTGGGTTTACCCATTTTGCCTCCTACGGCATTTTTATCGGCGGGTTATCCGGCTTGATCCCTGAACGCCGCAATGAAGTCGCCTCCTTGGGCTTTAAAGCGCTTTGGGCCGGTACTTTAGCTACGTTAATGACCGGCTGTATGGCGGGGTTATTTGATATCGGTAACGCGGCTGTTTTAGGCCGCTAGAAGGTGGGTATTGTCATGGGGATAAGAAACTGGGTTGGCTCGCTCTTGCGGGGTGATTGATTAACTCATATTGTCTTGCAAAAACCCAGTTTCTAACCCATCGGGTATCCATACCCTGGGCGATCGCCTATTTCCTGGATAATCACTCTCATATCAAAACGAGGATGCTCAACATGAAACGAAACCGGCTGTGGCTGATCGGGTTGGGGCTGTTAACCGCCCTCACCCTGATGATGGCCGACGATCGGGCCATTCCCCTACAGTCCCAAGTGGGTCTCTCGAATTTACAGTTGAATGCTCGCGCAGCAGAGGCTCCTTTGCCAGTGCTTCAAATCGCCCAAAGAAGCGCTCAAACTACCCCCTCTCGCTCATCTTCCCCCGCTACTCCCTCTCGCCAATCGGGCCCCACTCCTACTCCGGCCCCCAGTCTCTCTGAGGCAGAACGAGAGGCAAGTCCGGTCCAGTTGAGTGAAGAACCCTATAAAGACCCCGGGGGACGGTTTACCGTGGGACTGCTGGCGGAATATTTACCGGCTGAAAATGAAGAAGCGCAAGCCGAAAGGGGGCCTTTACAACCCTATAAAATCGGGTCTTCAGCAGGGATTCCATTAATCGAATCTCCTGATGGAAATTTAGCCTATACGGTGATTGTCCAACCCCTAGCGACAGCCCGCACCTTGAGTAATGAGGAGTTGGCAGAGATGGCTATTGAGGAATTTAAGCGGGGGGAAGGATTTAGTCCCGATGAGTTTCGACCGATCGCTTCGGGAGAGGTGCTCGTCCCTTGGACGGGGATTTTCAATAATAAGACCCCGATGCAGGGGACAATTTTGGTCCGTCAGCGAGATCGCAGTGTCTATCTGTTGCTCATTTCCGCAACGGATGTGGCTGCTTCTAAGCTTGAACCGGCGATCGCCTTATTATTCGAGACCCTCGAACCCCTCACCCCCAATCCCTCTCCCAACCCTTAGCAAAACAAAGGGGCGCACAGGGTGCGCCCTTTTTAATCACTCACGCGGGATGAAGAGGAGTTAAGATTTCCCTCCCTCATCTCTCATTTTCATCGGATCAACTTAAGATTTCACACAACCCAGCAGATTCAGAATTTTATCTTGATCTTCTAAATTTCCGACAATGCGGCGCACGGGCAAGGGCCACATTTTGACCAGGGTAGGTGTAGCGGAAACATGAGCCTGTTCTGCCTGTTCTGGATGTTTAGAAACATCAATCACTTTCAAGGTATAGGGATAGCCTAAAGACTCTTCCAAAAGCTGGTGCAAGGTCTTAAGGGTTCTCTCCGTTGCTCCTGTATGACCCGAAACAAATAACCGGAGCACATATCCTTGAGTCGGGGTTTGTTCGGACAAAGTAAACCTCAACTTCGGGGATAAATTCGGGGGGTGAACGCTGCCCTCATCTGCGCTTGATTCCAAGCGGACAATCAGCTCATGATTTTCCCAGAGTTGGGGAAACTGCTGACGATAGGTGGCTAACACCATTGGGTGACATAACTCTTCGGACCAAGGCGCAACTGCCCAGGTCAAGTTCTCCATTTCAAAGATAGCATTCAGCAGGGCTTGATAACGCAAGACTGAAGCCGAGGCGATCGCGGAGGTTTGGACTTGTCCAGTATAGGGATCAAGCCAGCGGTCCACCGTTGCGGTATAACAAGGAACTAGGAAATGGGGGGGTTCGATGAGCCCCAACCACTCTTGGAGGACCGCACATAAATTCAGGTGCCACCGATTTTTTTTGCTCGGGTCAATACAGTAAATCAGGTCTCCACCGGGAGTAAACAAAGCAATCCCTTTAAATAAGGGAGGAAGAGAAGAGGAGGGGTTTTTCAACAAATCGCGATCGATTGGATATTAGAGGGGGAATAGAGCAGTCCTAAATCTTGTGTAACAAACTAAGGGAGCAAGATGCTTGTCCTACTGTAACAAACCAAGTGAGCCAGATGTGATGCTCCCACGGCAGGAAAAAGCCTTAAGCAAATCGATCGCTTAGGCTTGATAGGCTACAAGACCTTTAACTTTGGATCCATGACACCGCTCATTGAGGGTTGCTAGAGGCGATTGAGAAACCGTACAGGACGAAACCCACCGTGGGAAACCCCAGTTATGAAGGATAAGCGATCGCCCAGTTTGGACCCCTTAACATTCATAACTGTTCGCATCACACCAAAACCTGAGTGTCTGAACGTTTAAATCCGACCTCGGAGCATTTGAGCCATTTCGTTCGGGGTTGGGGACTGTTCTAAGGCAATTTCTTCCGTAATTCGCCCTTCTTGATACAGTTCATAGAGCGATCGGTTCATCGTCGTCATCCCCTCATAAGTATCTTTCAGCATGATTTGTTGAATCTCCTCATACTGTTCTTTGAGGATATATTCCTTGATGACGTCCGTATTAATCATAATATCATGGAACGCCGCTCGTTTTCCATCAGTTGTTTTACACAACAACTGAGCAATAATCGAAACCAAAATTTCGGAGAGCGAAACCCGAATTGAAATTTGTTCTTCGGCGGAGAACATATCCAGAATCCGAGTCAGAGTTTTAACGGCACTATTCGTGTGCAAAGTTCCCATAACTAAGTGACCCGTAGAGGCCGCTTTAATGGCAATCCCTACCGTCTCCTTGTCCCGAATTTCCCCCACCAACATCATGTCCGGGTCTTGCCGCAATGCTCCTTTAAGTGCATTAAAAAACTTCAGGGTGTGCCGACCCACTTCCCGGTGTTTAATCAGGGATTTCTTACTTTCATGAACGAATTCCACCGGGTCCTCAATGGTGATCATGTGATAGGGGAAATTCTTATTCATGTAGTCAATCATCGCCGCCATTGTGGTAGACTTACCCGAACCCGTCGGTCCCGTCACCAACACCAAACCCTTGTGATAATGGCAGACTTTTTTAAATACTTCGGGTAAACCCAATTGCTCCATTGTCAAGATTTTGGCTGCAATCAGTCGCAACACCATTGCTGGACCCGCCAAAGAGTCAAACGCACTGATCCGGACCCGCACAAAGCCAAAATCAAACGCCCCGTCAAAGTCTAGGTTTTCCTGAAACTGCTGGATTTCTTCGGTGCTCATGCACTCCCGCAACCAGCTCATAAACGTATTGAGATCCGTAACGGGATAGCCCGCTTCGGTAATATCCCCCCGCTTGCGGAAGCGTGGCAGTTCATTCACGCCCAGATGAATATCGGAAATCCCTTCTTCATTGGCTTGCACCACTAAGTCCCGCAAGGTGGGATGTCCGGGACTCGGGCCTGGACCTTTGGGGGCTGCGGGTGCCGCAGGGGTTGCGGGTTGGGCAGCAGGGGCGGCACCCGCCGGGGGACCTGGAGGCCGACCCGGTGGCGGTGGGGGCGGTGGCGGTGGGGGACTTCCAGGGGCGCGAGCTGCTGGGGGCCGACCCGGTGGCGGTGGGGGCGGTGGTGGAACCGGTGGACGCTGAGATTGTGTCATGACTGTATCTCTATTAACGAACAGGGATTAAATTTTAGGCAGTTGGCTCGGTCTAGGCAATGGGGGAATCCAGGCGATCGCGCAGGTCTATCTATCAATGAGTGGATGTATTCTAATAAGATAGATCTAACTCACCCCTATCTTTGTCAGAGTTTTCCCAAAACTTGACATCTTTTAACAGAATGGGTTGGTTCCGCCTGTTGTTCACCTGCTGATAAAGCGCCCCATGCTAAACGCTCCCCTGAAAATTTTGATTGCCCTGGGAACCCGTCCTGAAGCGATTAAACTGGCCCCGGTGATCCAGGCATTCCGGCGATCGCCCGATTTCACGACCCAAGTTATTTTAACCGGCCAACATCGGGAGATGGTCGAGCAAGTTATGCATCTGTTCGACTTGCAAGCTGACTGCGACTTGGGAATCATGAAACATCAGCAAACCCTTACGGATATTACCTGTGGAAGTTTACAGGGACTGGAAGGGTTCTTGCAAGAGACGACCCCGAATTTGTTGATCGTCCAAGGGGATACTACTACCGCCTTTGCTGGCGCTTTAGCTGCGTTTTATCAAAAAATTGCGATCGGTCACGTTGAAGCCGGTTTAAGAACTGATGAGCTATTCAATCCCTATCCCGAAGAAGCCAATCGCCGGTTAATTTCTCAACTGGCGCAACTGCATTTTGCCCCCACCACAAAAGCGGTGGAAAATTTAGAGCGATCGGGCGTCACCGGAGACATTCACCTCACGGGAAACACCGTCATTGATGCCTTATTGTCTGTTGCCTCGCGCCATCCTGACTGTCCCATCCCCGGATTAGATTGGCAACAGTATCGCGTCCTCCTCGCCACCGTTCACCGCCGCGAAAATTGGGGAGAACCCCTAACCGGAATTGCCCAAGGATTTCTCAAAACCTTGGATGAATTTCCCGATACCGCCTTGCTGTTACCCCTGCATAAAAATCCCACCGTGCGCGAACCACTACAAGCCATGTTAGGCAATCATCCCCGAGTGTTTTTAACCGAACCGTTAGACTATGCAGAATTAGTCGGCGCGATGCAACGATGCTATTTGTTACTAACCGATTCCGGCGGATTGCAAGAAGAAGCACCGGCATTAGGGAAACCCGTTTTAGTGTTAAGAGAAACCACAGAACGTCCCGAGGCGATCGCCGCCGGTACAGCCAAATTAGTCGGCACCGATTCCCTGCAAATTTTCACCGCCGCCAGTGCCTTGTTAAAACACAAAGATTCCTATCAAAAGATGGCAACCGCAGTCAATCCCTTTGGCGATGGTCATGCCTCGGAAAAGATAGTAGAAATTGTGCGGAATAAGTTCCAGAACTAAAGGGTATAGCAGCACCCCTAACGGGTGTAGCTATACAAAAACTGCCTAAGAATCCACGGACTATGGGAACAAAGGTGAGTTGAATTGCTATAGAATCCAGACACCCGCAACTTGGAGGAATATCATGGAATCCCCCAAAATTAATATCTTAGAGGATGGGACATTCGTGTTACCTGATGAACTCAGAGAAAGTCTGAAAAATAGCCCCGAGTTATGGATGGCATGGAATGAAGAATTTATCATCATTAACCGGAAATCTGTAGCGATTTCTCAGGAAGCTATCTCCCAAACAGAGCACATCCAATGTTTTTTTGCTTCTGCTGATAAACTTTCACAGTTTAACGAGGTTGCTGCCATTTTAGAAACAGAGGATTCTTAGGATTCATTGCTCATTTCTCGGTCTGATATTTCTTCTAATTCCCCTATTAGAGGTGGCAAATAGTTTTGAATCGTATTCCACACCATATCCAGTTTTACTTGAAAATATTCATGGGCAATAATATTTCTCATATCTCCCATGAATAGCCAAAAGACTTGTGGATATCGATTTTGAACTTCCGGGGGAATGTTGATGGCTGCTTCACCGATAATAATCAAGTCGTATAGGCAAGCATTGACAATGGTATCGTTAGCGGCAAATGCTTCAAAAGTTATATTTGTCGTGCGCCGTTGGATACGAGCGATCGCAGCTAAAATATCCCGAATTCGCTCCACCCATTCTCTATAAGGCATTAATTTTCTCCCCCAACACGCGATCGCGCAAATATTCTTTCAGGGAGTCTGGCGTTCCCATGTCAACAGAACAGCCTAAAATATCTTCTAAGTACAGTCGCACTCGACTAAAATCAAACAGTCCTATCGGGCGATCGAATTCCACTAAAAAATCCACATCACTCTCGGCGGTGGCTTCATCTCGGGCGACGGAACCAAATAAGGCAAGGGATTTTACTCCCATTGCTTTTAAGTCTTCTTGATGTTGGGCAACGATCGCCAGGACCTGTTCTCATTTCATGGTGCGTAATGGCAGTTGCTAAATTTTTCTCTAGTTTAGCAGTCCTGATCCGCTACCATCTCCTTAACTCGGGAGATCGCCTCCTCTGGACTCTGCACAATCGTCACCCGATCCGGCGATAAACTGCTAAAAAACTGATGACTCTCTCGGCTATCATTTAATAAGATAACTTGTTTACCCGCCTTCAATGCTAGGGCAATTTCTGAAGCCGTTCCGGTTCCCATTCCGCAGGCAATGACGACATCGCTGGTGAGGACATTCATATTATTTCGGGCGCTACCGATGCCGGTGAGGATGGCAATATCAATGGCATCAGATATGCCGGTTTTATCTTCCCCGGGGAGGATGCCAAGGGTTAATCCATTGGCGGATTTTGCTCCTTGACTGGCGGCATCCATGACTCCGGCTTTTCTGCCTCCGGTTAATAAAATCCACCCCTGTTCGGCAATGAGTTTTCCAAGTTGATAGGCGTTTTCTAGGTCGGCTTCTGTCGCATTAGAACCGGGACCCATGATGCCGATAATAGTTTTTGTCATGGGATGCAGGGTTGGTTATTTAATCCCCATGATTTTAATTGGTGCTATGAATTAAATCATCTTTAGGACTGACTAATTTTAGGAGTTTTTGTTTAATTTGAAGGTCAAAGACTTCCCATTTCATGCGGGCAAAATCTTTGCTATCGTTGCTGCCGGATAGGAATCCCATTGGGATTTCAAATCCACCTGCTTGCGATCGCCCTCCGCCAAAGAAGCGCCCTTGAGCATCTTTGCCAAAGGCTTCTTTGATAAATTCATCTGGATCTAACGTTAATTTATTGGTTCTTAAAGACCCTGTGACTAATTCAATGTCATCGTCTTCGTCGTGAACGATGCCATAGACAACGGCGGTATGAACGTTTTCTTCGGTGACGAGAAAATCTGCGGCTTGGGGGATCGCATCGCGGTCATCGTAACGCAGGTATCCAACTCCGGCAATACAGAAATTATTTTGAACGATTCTATTTTTAAGCGATCGCTCGATGACATCCATTACCCGTTTTGACCGAGAGGCTTGTAAGACTGAACTAATCAATTGACTATCATAAAATCGGCTTAAATAAGCCGCTGCCATGAAATCATCTTCCCGGGCTTGGCGCAGTTGATTGGTATCCGATCGCAACCCATGCATCAACGCTGTGGCACATTTCACATGATCGCTGACGTTAATATCTAGGCGGAGCAATTCTGCCATCAAATATTGAGTAAAAATGGTGGCCGTGGCTCGAATATGAGGGCGAATATCCAAAAATTCGGCGCTTAATTCATCCTGAATCGTATGATGGTCGATCGCCACAATCAAAGGGATTTTTGCCGTTTTTAACAGGGAAAAAAGCTGAGACGTTGTTCCCTGATTGTCAATCAACACGCAGCCATCGTAGATAGACCAATCCTTGGATTTTGCAACTTCAAGCGGCAAGCGCTGTACAGGTAATCCCGTTAATTTAACAAGGGCAATATTTTCCTGGTGACTGAGTGCTCCGGCATAGACAATATCGGATTCAATCTCATACTGAGCAGCAATTAATTTGTAAGCCCAAGCACAAGACATGGCATCGGGGTCCGGGAAGTCTTGGAGAACGACCAAGTGCCGATCGCCACTATGCTGCTGCAAAACTTGCCGCAGTGCTTCGGCTTTGGTTGCGCTTCCCGGATCGAGCCATTGCTTACTATCGCCCGAAACGATCGATAATGGTCCATCCCGAACAGCCAGTTGAGCGAGTTCGGTGTTCAATTCCTCCACTAATTTTCCCCTCAATGCGGTGCATCCACTTTACAGCCAATCGCAGACGACTAACCGTTTTGAGTTTATTGCCTGCGTTTATAGAATAACTCTACGATAGCGCTTCAAGTGCCCGCTTGCGATCGCCCAGGTCAGGAACTCTTGGCAAAAACCCCTCATAGTTGAACCAACTACAAGGGG
The DNA here is from genome assembly GCA_965650385.1 of uncultured Oscillatoriaceae bacterium. Classification (GTDB taxonomy): domain Bacteria; phylum Cyanobacteriota; class Cyanobacteriia; order Cyanobacteriales; family Laspinemataceae; genus Laspinema. The sequence continues at coordinate 11,562 of CBFGOM010000035.1, read as the reverse complement.
TTTTAAGCACCAATTACATATTTTTGCCACTCTTGATGTAGCCCGCTTTTGAGATGTTTACTGACCTCAAAATAAAGGCTACTGTAGGGTCGGTGAGGTATTCTAGCTAGGGGCATTTTACTTTCCTCCGGAGTTCGGTTTCCTTTTTTGACATTGCAGCGGACGCAGGCCGAGACGAGATTTTCCCAACTATCTGGACCGCCTCGCGATCGCGGAATGACATGATCTAAGGTCAATTCATCTCCGGAATAACCGCAGTATTGACAAGTATGGCTGTCACGGTGTAGGATGTTTCTCCGGGTCAAAGGAATTTCATGATACGGAATGCGGACGTAATGCCGAAGCCGAATCACCGTAGGCAGGGGAACATCGGAATAGATAAATTTCCCGTTGTGCTCGACCTGCTCGGCTTTCCCCTTCAGCAATAGCACGATGGCCCTCCTCCAGCTCGTAATGTTGAGCGGTTCGTAGGAGGCGTTAAGGACTAGAACCTTGCCCATTGCGTCTCTATTAAAAAGAAGATTTTTACAGATGTTAGCACAGCTTGACCAGACTGTGTAAAATTCCTAGATGTTTTTTGGGAACATTAAGGGCCTTGAGAACCGGAGGCGGGGCCTGCTGATTCGGGCGAGGATGAGGTCATGACCTGAATTTCTTCAGTGGGTTCTTCCTTCAAACCCAGAAGGAGATAGGTTTTCATCATTCCCTTACCCTTGACTTTAATTGCGCCGCGAGACTGGAATTGAAAGCGATCGCGCAGCAGCAAATAGGTGACTTCAGAGACTTGAATTTGTCCGGGAATGCCGTGAGATTCCATACGGGAAGCGGTATTGACTGTATCTCCCCACAAATCGTAAATAAATTTTTTGATACCAATCACCCCAGCAACCACCGGACCATTGTTGATGCCGATGCGAATCGTTAACGGGATGCTAGTTTCTGCGGCGAGTTGGCGAACTTCTTGTTGCATATCTAAGGCCATTTGGGCGATCGCCTGGGCACAATCGGGATGAGGTTGCGGAAGTCCTCCCACCACCATATAAGCATCCCCAATGGTCTTAATTTTTTCCACGCCATACTGTTCCGCGAGTTGGTCAAACAGGGAAAATATTTTATTGAGTAACTCCACCACTTCTACCGCCGGAACTTCCGTAGAAAGCTGAGTAAAGCCCACCAAGTCTGCAAATAAAACCGTCGCATTAGGAAAGCTTTCCGCAATTGGATAAACCCCCTGTTTCAGTTGCTGGGCAATGGTATGGGGTAACACATTCAAGAGGAGTTTTTCAGATTTATCTCGGGCAATTTCTACCTCAGTTACTAAATTTTCTAGTTCTTTTTTGCTATCTTCAATTTCTTGGCAATATCGATTAATTTGATGATTCATTCGATTAAAATCTATCAGCACATCACCTAATTCATCTCGACGATTCTTGGCAAAGACTATACAGTCCAAATCTCCCGTAACTGCTCCGGGTGATTCTCCGACAGCAATTAAAGCTTTTCTGAGTTTTAAAATGGGAGCAATGACTGCTGGGGCCAGGGCCGCTAAAGTCGCGAGGGTGACAAAAATACAAATCAGAATAACTAAGCCAAAAATTCGGATAATAAAGGCTTTAATTTCGGTTTTGATGTGAGAAGAATCAAGGCGGACGATAACCAAATAGGGATTCCCCTGGGCTTGAGTCCACATCGCTACTTCATAACGGGTGCCATCGCCACTCCGCAGATGCATAGTAGGAGTATTCATGACCCTATTAAAGTTCAGCTCTGGGGGTTCGCCAAAGTAGGCGATCGCCTCTCCATCCTGGCTGTAAACCTGCCCGCCCGCTACCCGAGATTCTAACATTAATTGGTGGGCAACTTGTTGAATTTTGGAGGCGGTGATGGACGTTCCACATAACCGTAACAGGGGAGAAATAGTAGCGACTCCAATATCTTCTAAATGCTGAATCAGTTCCCGTTCACGACGATAGGCAGAGGGCAGTAAAATCAGGGCTTCTACCACAACAATACTAATAAATACCCATAAAGCAATGCGACGCGATAAACGAGCGTTAAGTAAATTGAAAATAGAGGTGAATCCATTAAGCATCGATTTATCCGTTATGTTCAAAACTATTTAGGAGAATTCAGATAGCACCCGATATAACAGCAGCAAACAGGCGATCGCACCCTTTCCCACAGAATAAAAGATGAACGAGGGGAGTTTTGAGGGGAGCCACCCCTGTGCTGTTCCCATTCTCCCCCAACACCTGCTCCAGATGCTTGTTCCTATCTCAGATATTCAATCGACTCGGAAGGTTTCCCTATAAACTTAGTGTAACAACATTGAGAGAAGGATGAGTCACTGTATTTTTTGTGAGTTCTTCCAATCTTTGTCGTAGCAACTTCACTCATGACAACGCATACCAGACTAAAAAAAGGTGTTTAAACCCATTAGGATGGAATGGACTCAGACAGTAACTCCGGAGTCGAGAGGCGTACCGTGAGGGGAAGGTGAATGGTGAAGATTGAACCCTTGCCGAGTTCACTATCAACGCTAATATCACCCCCCATCATTTGACAGAATTGTTTGGCGATCGCCAATCCCAACCCAGTTCCCCCATATTTGCGAGTAGTGGAAGTATCCGCCTGGGTGAAGGGTTGAAAGAGCTTATCAAGCTGTTCCTGAGTCATTCCAATCCCCGTATCTCTCACTTCAAAGATAATCTTTTCCCCTTCTTTTTGAAAAACCCGCAAAAAAATTGTACCCTGATTGGTAAATTTAGAGGCATTCCCTAACAGATTGAATAAAATTTGACGCACTTTTGTTATATCGGCATACATTTCCCCAATCTCCGGTTCACAGTCCACTTGTAGCTGATTCCCATTTTTTTGCACCAACGGTTGCACAGTGAAGATAATCTCCTGAAGGGTATCCGGGACTTGAAAAGCTTCTAAATATAACTCCATTTTTCCCGCCTCAATTTTAGACAGGTCCAGGATATCGTTAATCAATCCTAGCAAATGTCGGCCAGCCGATTCTATCTTTTTTAAGTCAACATTTAACTCCTCCGGTTCTAGTTCTTCTGCTTCTTCCTGCAAAATCTCACTATAGCCAATAATCGCATTTAAAGGCGTTCGCAATTCATGACTCATATTGGCTAAAAATTGGCTTTTTGACTTATTCGCCAATTCTGCTGTCACTTTGGCTTGGTAGAGTTCGCGTTCAACTTGCTTGCGTTGGGTAATATCACGAACTACAGCAGAAATGGCCGTTCGTTGCCCATAATAAATCTTATTAGCACTCACTTCTACCTCCACAATAGAGCCATCTTTACGACGGTAACGGCGTTCCCCGAGATGGTAGGATTGTGAGGATAAAGTGCGTTGAATGTTATAAGCAATACTTTCGGATTCATGATCAATAAAATCTCCCAAAGTCAGGGAGAGAATTTCCTCACTGTTATAACCCAGAAGCTTTTGAAAGGCCGTATTAGACTCGATAATCCGTTGGGTGGTTGGTTCAATCAGAAAGATACTTTCTGAAGTTTGTTCGATGACAGCGCGATATCGCTGTTCACTTTCATGACGCACTTGCTGGGAATGATCTAACGCATCCAACATTTCATTAATGCGGGTAGCCAGTTGGGAGAGTTCATCCACCCCTTGCACGGGAAGACGAACGGCCAAATCGCGATCGCTACCAATGTGATTAACATCCTGACTCAACTGGGAAAGTCGAGACAGCACCACTTTTTCCAACAGCAGCAACGTTAGCACTAAAAACGCCACCCCGATGACGAGTACCACCCAAAGGATAAAATTAGCTGTTCGTTGACCTTGTTGGTAAATCTCACGGGGGAGTTCCACTCGCAATAAGAAAGCGGGCTTTTTATAAACATCCTTCACCAAAGTATAACCGGCAATCGTTTGGGAATCCCAGGGTTCCACAAAAATCCCAGTTTGGTCCGGTAGCAGTAACGCCGGTTTGAGGTGAGAATCTTTCTTAATCCCCTGGCGAATCGCGGCGAAATCTGGGGGAAGTTCAGTGGAATCCCACTCCTGGATAGTGATGGATAATTGGGTGAGTTCCCCAAGACGCTTGATTTCTTCAACACTGAGATAGCGCCCCATAATCAAGGTCCCGCGAATAGGTCCTTCCGCTTCTCCGGTGAGAATGGGGCGGGAGACAACTACCATAGGGCCTTCTGGAAGTTGCAGAATACCTTCAATCAGACTGGTGGTTTCGGGATGGTTGACAAGGAGACTATCGGGAGTTAGATAGTGACGTAAGGAGGCGATCGCCTCGGTGTTTTTGTCCACCGGGACTCGTTCTCCCGTTTCCGGGTTGAATTTTTGACCAAAAACAATTCGCCCACTGCGATGGATGTACAGCATCATATCCAACCGTAAACGGGCGATCGTGGCATCATTAAGATTGGTTTGGATATAGTCCGGGTTCTCATCTTCAATAAAAGCGTAGGTGTCATCCCAGGCAGCCCAATCGTTCGCCGTGAAGCTCAATTTGGCGATTTCATCGGATAACACATCTACCGCCCGTTTGACATTGCGGGCGGTATCCTGCTGCTCAAATTTCGCAAATCCAGCCAGCAACAGGGTAGAGGAAGAGAGATAGATGACCCCCAATAAACCCATCAAGGTGGCCCCAATAATCGGCAGGATTTGTCCCCTCAGTCCGAAGGAAGGGAAGGGGAATTTCAGGGATTTAGGCGGTTGAGACATGGGTTGGGACACCTTCTCTTCTGGAATTGATAGGTCAGGCTGGGAAGTGGTCAGTTGAGGACTGGGAAAAATGAAGGACCCAGAACGTTCTGGAAGGCTTCATTTTTTGTTCTGTGGATTTTGCCAAAAATCACCCGATGTCAGATTGCCCGATCGAGATTTAGCCCTGTTTTTATTCTAAATACTCCCTGGCAAATCTAAATTCGGTTGAACTTTGGGGAAATCTCCGGAGTCAGGGTTCGATTTATAGTTCAATTGTGGTGTGAGTGACTTGAGGAGTGCGTAAAAATGCTGAGTTGGGAGGAAAGTCAGAGTATTTCATCAATGCGATGCGATCGCGCCTGGGTAGAGGTGGATATTGGGGCGATCGCCCAGAATGTCCGCGAAATTCAGCGTCTGTTATCCCCAAAAACCGACCTCATGGCAGTGATTAAAGCCGATGCTTATGGACATGGGGCCGTTACCGTCGCCCAAACGGTATTACAGGCAGGGGCGAAATGGTTGGGAGTCGCCACCATTCCCGAAGGCATCGAACTCCGGGAAGCGGGAATCACGGCCCCCGTGCAAGTTTTAGGGGCAACCTACACCCCGGACCAAATCCGGGCAATGGTTCGCTGGCGGTTGGAACCCACCCTTTGCACCCCTAAACAAGCGTTTGTGTTTTCAGAAACCCTGAGTGACCATGCGTATTCCGTGCCGGTTCACGTTAAAATTGACACCGGGATGTCACGATTGGGCGCACCGTGGCAAGAGGCGGCAGAGTTCGTGAAATTAGTCGATCGCCTGCCTCATTTGGAATTGTCTAGCATTTATTCCCATTTAGCCACAGCGGATAGTGAAGACCCCACGGTAATGCAACTGCAACATCAGCGCTTCCAGACGGCGATTCGCCAAGTTCAGGAAATGGGCATCGCTTTACCCCGCCTGCATTTTGCGAATTCGGCAGCCACTTTAAGCGATCGCCAGTTGCATTACGATATGGTGCGCGTGGGATTAGGGATATACGGATTATATCCTGCACCACATCTGCGATCGGGCCTGAAATTACAACCGGCACTCCAAGTCAAAGCCCGAGTCACTCACATTAAGGCGATCGCAGCCGGAACCGGCGTCAGTTACGGCCATCGTTATATTGCCGATCGCGATATGAGAATTGCGGCGATCGGCATTGGCTATGCCGACGGCGTACCCCGTAACCTCTCCAACCAAATGCAAGTCCTGATCCGGGGAAAGCAAGTGAGACAGATTGGGTCCATTACAATGGACCAAATGATGTTGGATGTGAGTAATATTCCAGACTTAGAACTCGGAGAAGTCGTCACATTGCTCGGACAAGATGGAAACACCTCAATCACCGCCGATGATTGGGCCGATAAATTAGGAACCATTTCCTGGGAAATCCTGTGCGGATTCAAACACCGCTTACCCCGCATTGCCGTCGGTCAATCCTTAGAATGTTGGGAACAAGCCACCACCTAGGGGCAATTCGCGAATTATCAACGGTAGAGGCAATCTGTAAATCGCCTCTACCGTTGATGATTTTTTGAGTATAATTAGAATAGCGACTGCTTTTTCTGCCTTGTCGATACAATGGGGTAAAATAAGAGAATAATTGAGGAGGCAAATCGATGAGATTTATTAATCCCAAGACGGACATTGCTTTTAAGAAAATCTTTGGGTCTGCACAGAGTAAAGAGATTTTAATCAGTTTTTTAAATGCGATGCTCTATGAAGGCCAATCCATTATAGAAGATTTAGAAATCCTCAACCCTTATTTGGCTCCCCGCATCCGAGGAGTGAAAGAAACTTACTTAGATATCAAAGCCAAAATCACCGGCAACAAAACAGCGATCGTCGAAATGCAAGTGTTGAATGTAGCGGGATTTGAAAAGCGAATCCTCTATAACGCCGCTAAATCCTATTCCATTCAATTACAAGCAGGAGAAGATTACAAATTATTAAATCCCGTGATTGCCTTGACCATCGTCGATTTTAAAATGTTTGCGGACCTTGAGCCAGTCATTTCCCGCTTCGTTTTGAAAGAAAAAGATTATTTAGTAGATTATTTAAGTGAAGAATTAGAATTAGTCTTTGTGGAGTTACCCAAATTCACCAAAGAACTGGAAGAGTTAGAGACGCTTACGGATAAGTGGCTCTATTTTATGAAAAGTAGCCGGAATTTAGAAACCGTGCCAGAAACAATGAGCGCCGTCCCAGAAATTGAACAAGCCTTTGCGATCGCGAATCAAGCAAATCTGAATTTGGAAGAATTAGAGGAATTACAACATCAAGAATTCTTTATCTACGACCACCGAAACGCGATTTTAAAAGGCGTGTCAACCGCCGTGAAGGCCCAAGAGCGAGAGATTGCGAAACGGTTGCTAAACTTATTAGATGAAGAGGCGATCGCGCAAACAACGGGCTTGAGCCTGGAGGAAGTCCAAAAATTAAAGCAGTCAAAACCTGCACCCTAAAAGGTGAGTGTACACGGACAAAGCCTGCGAAAGCAGGCTACTTGATAAAACTGACGTTTTATAAATCGCCCGGTGTAAACCGGGCTTGGGCAATGTCACATTTTCAACTCTGGCATTGTTTCTTTGAACGGTAACCCCTCATTAATCGCTTCGATTTGCTGTTCTTCCATCAGATTTATTTCTTTCAAATAAGGGCGAAGAATTTGCCCCAAACGCTGATTGTAAAAGCGATGTAAACTGTGATTCGGAGTAGCTGGAAAGCCTCGGCGTTTTTTGTGTTGTCCTCCGGCACCGGGGTCGAAGGATTGAATGCCATGTTCGATTCCCCATTCGATGGGTTTGTAATAGCAAGCCTCGAAATGGAGGGAGTCGATATCGTAATTGCACCCCCAATATCGTCCATAGAGTTGTTCGCCTTTAGTGAGGCAAAAGGACATGGCGACGGGATGGCGAATATCATTGCCTTCGGGATAGGCGGCAATCAGTAAAACCCGATCGCGAAAGTTGTGATAGAGTTGTTCAAAAAACTGTTTGGTTAAATATTTACTCCCCCACCAGCCAAAGCGATCGCAATGGTCGCTATAAAATTGATACATTCTCAGTAACAAAGTATGGGGGATATCATCTCCATGTAATGCCTTGACTTCAATCCCCGCTGTAGCGACGGCTTTTCGTTCCCGTTTGATATTGCGGCGCTGATTGGCATTGAAGACGTTTAGGTAATCGTCAAAGGTATTAAATCCTGTATTTTGCCAAATATAACTGTGATGTAGCCAGGGTGTATAACCGAGGCGTTCCATCAGCGATCGCCACTCTGGATCGACATACAGGAAATTACAGCAAGAAATATTGTGGCGATCGCAAAATTCATCGATCGCATGAACCATGATTCCTGTAATTTCTTCCTCATCTTCCCCAGGCGCAATCAAAAACCGATATCCCGTTACCGGCGTGACTGGACTCATCCCCAACAGTTTGGGATAATATTCCACACCCAGGCGATAAGCTAAATCCGCCCATTGGTGATCAAAGACAAACTCTCCCCGAGAATGTCCTTTCAGATACATCGGCGCAACACCGATAAGTTCTCCTTGTCGCCACACAGTTAAATGATTCGGCAACCATCCCGTTTTTGCCGTTGCACTGCCAGAGGCTTCCATATTGTGCAACCAGTTCCATTCAAAAAATGGGGTTTGCAGGGGGACCGCGAGAGCATCCCACGCGGATTGGGGGACTTCGGCGATGTTGTCGATCCAGGCAACAGAGATTTGAGGCTTAAGCTGTTCCACCATTACCAACCGTTGAGGGTAGAGCGTTCACTTTCCTAGGGTAATCGATTCTTGGGATGCTGTGGGAGGGACTTTGGATGGGTGGAGGGGAATTTGGGGGAACGCCTGAAGGCGTTACTAAGAACTGGGGGAGGTAGAATTTTCTAGTCTGCGGAGGCGGTAGTGTAAGAATACCTCAGCGTCAATGGTTTTGACCTCTAAGAGTTCTAGGCGGGGTGCGTTTTGCGTGGTAAATCCGTTTCCGTCTAGGGGGGTGGGGGCGTTGGTGCCACCGATGAGGAGGGGGCAGATGGTAAGCCAGAGTTCATCGATGAGGTCCTCTGCGAGTAAGGAGGCGACTAGGTTTCCTCCGCCGAGTACCGCTAATTTTTTAATGCCTAGGGTGGCGATTTGCTGGAACGCATTGTGCCAGTCTACGCTACCGGCGGGGGTTTCGCTGACCAAAATTTTATCAAAGCCGGAATCGTTGTACCAGGGTTCGGCACCGGCACGGGTGGTGACTAACCAGCGGGGAACGGGTTGTTGGAATAGAGGGATATGGCGCGGCAGGTTGCCGGTGGCAGAGGCGACGATTTGAACGGGTTGGGGGGGTCTTCCCGCTTGTTCTCGTTGGTTAATTCGGTCCGGATTCACCACTCTCATAGCGGTGTCTTTAACTCGGAAGGTTCCGGCACCGGTGATTACGGCATCGGCAGCGGCGACTTGTTGTTCTAAATGGTTTTTATCGGCAGGGGAACCGAAGAGGAGAGGCGATCGCAGGGAGTCAGAAATTTTGCCATCGGCACTCATGGCAAGAACTACAGTGGTTACAGGGCGATCGCTCATGTTTCTCGGAATCAATAATAAGGGGTCAATCTAGTTTAGCTGCCCCGGATACGCTTACAATAATCCCTGTGCCATAAACTTTAAAAAGATTTGTTGATGAGGCTCTCCCAGAGGACGAACTTCACCGGCTTTTTCCGAATAGCGACTCCCCCGATGAATATCCTCCGGCGTCCAAAATCCCATATCCCATCCTTCATGAAGAACCAACTCCCGAATATCTACAGTCAGGGGAACATTAAACACATGACGCACGACTTCTGGGGTTTCAAAACACCCGAACTCAGACACTTGTTTGGCTTCATAAGTAATTTCTTCCTGTAATTCTCGTCGCAAGGTTTCGATCGGGAGTTCTCCGGGTTCAAGATGTCCTCCAAATAAACCCCAATATCCTGGGTAAACGATACCGGGTATATTATCTCGCAATTGCAAGAGAAACTGACCCTCCTGATGCAGGATTGCGAGGGCTACCTGAACTGGGTGATGACTCATGGAATTTTTCTCCCGATAAAATTTAAGGGTTTATTCTTCCCTAATATAAAAAAGAAATGATTCTATTATGTCCTTTTGTGGAAGAATTTTCGGTATTTTATACCGGAATCTTGTAGGATTTTAATTTTTTTTACCCTTGACCCCCCGCTTTGCTCGCACCCAAGCGGATTGAGTATCATGGAACACCCAGGTGATCCGGGCTTTCAACAGCGATCGTACTATTTTTACTCCATCTATTTTCTAATCCTGATCAGGGTTTTCAACAATCGTACAGTCCTAAACTATTCTATTTTGTCGGTATTTTATGGATCCAATTATCCAAATTTTCTCTGTATTTGCACTTAAAATTTCGGGGTAAATTTTTAATTGTCCCGGCTTTCTCCTAAAATTTGGACTAATAATTGGAACCATTATTCGGGTTTTTAGACTTATTTATTACCCCCCATACCCGCAAAATAGAAAAATTGTATAGAGGATTTGTTTTTAAATTGTTGGTAACAGCATGACTGATTTATTCTGCCCAAAATCAATTTACCTAGCTAAAAAAACCTAAAAAGGAATCCCTTAATTTCTAGGGCATCAGCCTGGGAAACACCGGGGATATCAACTGCATTCTATACCAACTACCTACCGGGTTAAAGATTCAACAAGTTACAACATTGATTCTTTCCCGGTAGGGGAGTAGGGGCATCAGAAACCTGCGTACTGTCGTTTGCTAGAGATTACTAAGGTGACCCAAGAATTAGATTTTAGTCCGAGTCCAAACCGTGCGAGCAGAACCGGAAAATTACGGTTTATGCTAGTGATCTTAGCGATCGCCGCTTCGATTTTTGCCGCCTCTCCTGCCGTCGCTGCGCGGCTAGACTCCTGGCGGTTTGAGCGCGATCGCAACCAACTCAACTTTAGAACCAGCGGAAACGTCCAACCCAAAGCCCAACTGCTGTCGAATCCCACCCGGTTAATCATCGACCTACCCGGGACCACATTAGGCCGAACTACTGTCCGACAACAGGTTGGGGGAAGCATTCGAGAAATTCGGGTCGGGCAATTTGAGCGTCAAACCAGTCGAATTGTGGTCGAACTCGCCGAAGGCTATACCCTCAACCCGGATCAAGTCCAATTTCGAGGCAGTTCCCCCAGTCAGTGGACGGTGCAACTCCCTACCCCACAGCGGGAAGTCTCCATTTCACCCACTCAAACCCCAGTCCCTGCACCTCCAGCGGTTACCGTCAACAGCACCCTACTTCAAGGAATTGAGGTCCTGGATGAAGGGTTTATTTTGCGAACTTCGGGACCCACTCCGGAAATTGACCTGCGATGGAGTACCGATCGCACCTGGGTAACCCTGGACCTTCCCGGGGTAAAACTCTCCCCAGACATCACAGAACGGGTAAAGAGCGTTGATCGCCTTGGGGTCAACCGTTTAGAAGCGATTCAAGTCTCCGATTCCCCCCTGTTATCCCGTGTGTTGTTGAACTTAAACGACACCCGTCGCAACTGGCAAGCTCAAGTTACCGATTTGGGTGAAGTCGTGATTTGGCCCCAAGGTCAGACCCCCCCCAGTTCCTCCAGTCTCCCCTCCTTAGCAACGATTGACTCCGTGGAACTGGCGAATGATGGGACCTCGGTTGTCGTGAATAGCGATCGCCCCGTTGGGTACAAAACCGAATGGGATATCGAGACCCTCGCTTATAAAATCACCCTCTTTTCATCCCAACTGGCCCAAGCCCCTCGGGAATGGAGAACCCCCTCCCCATCCT
>CBFGOM010000034.1:0-37466 GCA_965650385.1 uncultured Oscillatoriaceae bacterium | reverse complement strand
CATTTAAAAATTTAACATTTAACCGGATATTATTTATGTCTAAGTCTGATTTATTTGATGACCTGGAATGGACGGAAGAAGCGAAAGTCAAGCTCAAGAATATTCCCTATTTCGTGCGATCGCAGGCAAGGCAACGGATCATCCAGTTGGCGCGAGAAGCCGAACTGGATGTGGTGACGCCGGAGATTGTGGAAAAAGCGCGGGTGGAATTTGGTCAATGAAGGATGGAGTTTGGGTTTTTCCATCCGGACTCGATATCCACGATCGCCGGTTTGGGTTGAGGCATTAATCGTTTCCCAAATTGGGCATAAAGGGCCGGAATTACTAACAGCGTTAAGGCGGTAGAGGTAAATAACCCCCCTAAAACTACAATGGCTAAGGGTTGTAAAATCTCATTCCCTGCGCCGGTGGCGATCGCCAAGGGAAACATTCCCAAGGCAGAGGTTAAAGCAGTCATTAAAATGGCATTCACTCGGTCTAGGGAACCGTTGATAATCACCTCTTTCAGTGGCATTCCCTGGGCAAATTTCGTATTGTAATTATCAACCAGCAATAACCCATTACGGACCGCCACCCCAAATAAGGTAATAAATCCAATTAGGGAGGCAATGGAAATTACGCCGCCGGTTAAGGCAATGGAGATAATTCCCCCGACTAATGCTAAGGGTAAATTGAACATAATTGCGAGGGTTGCCGGGAGAGATTTGACCGAGAAAAACATCAGGATAGCAATGGCGACTGCTGCTAAAAGACTGAACCATAGTAAGCTATTACTAGCCCGTTGTTCTGATTCAAATTGTCCACCATATTGGATAAAATATCCCTGGGGCAAGGTCACTTTTTCCCGAATTTGCTCTTGAATATCGGCGACGACACTGCCTAAATCGCGATTTGCCACATTCGCCGAAACTACAATCAATCGGGATACATTTTCACGATTGACAACATTTGCTCCCATGCCGTAACTTAAACGGGCAACAGTTCGGAGGGGAATTATCTCTCCCGTTGGCGTGGAAATGGGAATTGCGCCCATTGCATCTAAACTATTGCGTGCCTTGTCGTTAAGGGTGATAAAAATATCAATCAGTTGCTGATTTTCTGGTACTTGAGAAACAACTCGACCATTGAGGGCGGTTTCCACAACTTCTGATAATTGTTCCATTGTTAAACCATAGGTTGCCGCCGCTTGCCGGTTGTATTCAATTTGGATTTGGCGAATGGGGAGTTGAGGTTCTAATTGCAAATCGACTATTCCAGAAATCGGGGCGATCGCATCCCGAACCTGTTCACCAATGCGGCGTAGTTCTTTTAAATCTGGACCAAAAATTTTGACAGCGATCGCACTTCTGACTCCCGAGAGCACTTCATCCATGCGGTGAGAAATAAATCCGCCAATATTAGGCGCAACACCCGGTAATTTGAGGAAACTTTCTCGCAGTTGTTGAACACTGGTTTCTCGATCTTTTAAGGCTAAATCACTCAATTCTACATCGACATGAGCCATACTTACCCCAGCGCCATCGGCATCCCCGGGAGTCCGTCCGGCGCGAACTTGTACCCAGTCATAAAGGGGATTGTTTTGCAGGGATTTGGATAGGGCGATACCGGCGCGATGGGTCATATCTAGGGAAACTCCGGGATATAAAACCATTGAGTTAACCATTGATTTTTCCCGAAATTCCGGTAGGAAAACTTGTCCCAAGGTGGGAACGATCGCCAGGGTTGCTACTAAACTCGCGAGGGCGATCGCTAGAATAATTTGGGGCGATCGCAAGGATAGATTTAGCAAGGGGCGATACAATTTTTCTGCTAATCGGGAAATAAAAGTACCTTCTTGGGGAAGGGTTTGATTCGCTAACAGAATGGCACAAAGGGCGGGGGAAAGGGTCATTGCAACCAGGGTAGAGGCGGCGATCGAGAGTAAATAAGCCAACCCCATTGGCACAAAAATCCGTCCTTCCACCCCAGTTAAACTAAAAATAGGCGCAAACACAACAATGATAATTACTGTGGAGAAAACCACCGCCAGCCGGACTTCAACGGAGGTATCATAAACCACTTGAAAGGGATGTTTCGGATTACCTTGTGCTTGATTCGTGCGGAGTCCCCGATAGCAGTTTTCCATATCCACAATGGAATCATCTACGACGGAACCAATGGCAACGACTAATCCTCCCAAGGTCATGGTATTAATGCCCAATCCCAAGGCTTTCATGAACAATAAGCCAATGACTAATGAGAGGGGAATGGCACTTAAGGTAATCACTGCCGTGCGCCAATTCATCAAAAATAGCAACATAATCACCGATACGATGATGATGCCTTGAATCAGAGAACCGCTGACATTTCTAATGGCGGAATCGATGAAGTTGGACTGGCGAAAGGTGCGCGTAATTTGGATGTCTGCGGGAAAGGTTTCCTGTAGCGATCGCATCCGAGATTCTACTGCTTTGGTGACTGTGGGAGTATCTACATTAGGCTGTTTATTAATCATCATCACCACAGCCGATTCTCCGTTAAAACTGGCATCGCCTCGTTTGAGGGCTGCTCCAGTTTTCACCTCTGCTACATCTTTGAGTAAAATTGGGGAGCCTTCTTGGACTTTGACTACTGATTGCTGTAAGTCTTCGATGGATTTAATCTGACCGATTCCTCGGATTAATAATTCTTGACCCCCACCAATCAAAAACCCACCCGGCGCATTGGAATTAGCGCCTCTAGCCGCTTGGGCAACTTCCGTTAAAGACACATTCAGCGATCGCAATTTAGCCGGATCAACGAGCACTTGTTCCTGTCTTTCTTCACCGCCATACACCGTAATTTGGGTCACTCCTGGCACGGATAAAAGTTGCTGGGTGAGGGTAGTATCCACAAAATGCCGGAGGTCCATTAAGGAAGTTTCCCCTCCTTCTGTCACGGTAAATGCATATTGCAAAATCGTCGCTAAGGGGGAAGCTAGGGGAGAAATTTCAGGGGGATGTGCCCCTGCCGGAAGTTGATTGGTAATCTGTTGAATTCGTTCAGTAACCGCTTGCCTTGCTTTATAAATATCTGCTTGGGAGTCAAATACCACTTGAACCATTGAGAGTCCAACTTTGGAGGACGATCGCACCGTTGTAACTCCCGGCAAGCCATTCACAGCACTTTCAATGGGAACCGTAATTTGCGATTCCACCTCCTCCGGTGCCAATCCCGCCGCTTGGGTTTGAATATCAACTTGAGGCGGTGCAAATTCGGGAAAAACATCCAAAGGCATTTGGGTAATGCTGAAGATTCCCCAAATGGTAATACAGATAGCACTAACAACGATTAACCACCGTTGAGCAATGGAGTTTTTGAGGGTAAGATTCAGAATTGAGTTCAACATCTGCCCGCTTAACGATCTCCCTGATCATCGGAAAGGACACTGTTTTTTTTGCGGGTACTGAGTAAGGCGATCGGGGTTGCTAAGAGAAGGATGGCGATCACAATACCGACGAACCAACCCATTGAAAATCCGCTTTCGGGTTGGGTGGTTGCTAGGGGTGGTTGCGCCATTTCTACGGGTTGAGATGCCGTATCCTCGATGGAGGGGGTACTCTCAGTGGCGACGGGTTCAGGAGTGGCGATCGCCTCGGCAGTGGCGGCAGTCTCCGGAGTTTGAGTTTTGCGCGATTCAGCATAGAGAGACAAACTGCCTTGGGTGACGAGATTCTCCCCTACGGATAATCCCTCAACAACCTCAATCAGTTCCCCTTGGGTTGCGCCAGTGGTAACGGGAACAGGTTCATAGAAGTTTTGATATTGGACAAAAACGAGTTGCTGATCCTCTGCACTCACTAAGGCGGTGACGGGGACCAAGATGCTGGCGCTACCATCTGTAGCTGGGGCGATGGGAGTGACGACAATGCCTAACATTTGGTCCATTTCCGGGTTCACTGCTACCCGTTCAATCCCGCCTGTAGCTTGGAATTCATCCCCATGTCCCACATGGGATAAAGCTAGTTTGGGAAGGGATAACAGAACTGTTGTAATTAGGAGAGTCCGAATTAAAGATTGATGTGAGTAACCCATGATTCCCTCCTGTAGGGGATAAAAATCGTCCCTAGTCTGGCAAAGGGTAGATGAAATTGAGATGAAATGGAACCAGCTTGGTTAAAATCAAGCCTGTGGTTCATTTCCTAAACACCGATGAGAATTTTGCTGGTGGAAGATGAGGCGGATTTAGGACGGGCGATTAAGCAGGTATTAGTGAATGAAAAGTATGTCGTAGATTGGGTTCAGGATGGAGTGCAGGCTTGGGAATGTCTGGAAAGTCAGTGGACTGATTATACAGTAGCGATCGTGGATTGGCTGTTGCCAGAGTTATCCGGATTAAAGTTATGTCAGCGATTGAGATCGCATCAAAATCCGTTACCTGTGTTGATGTTAACGGCGTTGGGACAGCCGGAAAATCGAGTTGCGGGATTGGATGCTGGGGCGGATGATTATTTGGTAAAACCGTTTGTTATGGAAGAATTACTGGCGCGTTTGCGAGCACTGCAACGGCGATCGCCTCAACTTCAACCCCAAACCCTAACCGTGGGTGGATTTACCTTAGATTATGGGAATAATATCCTGAGTTTCGGATTGAGTCAACCGCCGCAACTGATTCCGTTAACGGTGAAAGAATTTCAACTGTTTGCCTATTTGATGCAAAATTGCGATCGCATTATTTCAGGGAGTAAGATTCGGTATCAACTCTGGGATTTGGATGAAGAACCCGTTAGTAATGTAGTAGCGGCACAAATGCGATTGTTACGCCGCAAGTTAGCGAGTTATGGTTGTCCTTGTCCCATTGAAACCATTCCGGGTCAAGGGTATCGATTTAATACATCTGTGTAAGTCTCTTCGACAATGAATAGTCATCAATTATTCCGCCGCAGCCGATTCCGTCTTGCCTTTTGGTATGCCGGGGTGATGGCGGTAATTTTGAGTTTGTCCGGTTTGAGTTTGTATCGATCGCTGATTCAGTCAAATTGGGAAGCAATGGAACGGGAAATGGAGTCGATCGCCGGGACATTGCATGATAGTTTGGAACCGATGTTACCCCCTTCTGGGGAAGCGACAACAGTTTTGAAGCGGATTTTGCCGGAACTCTGTGTAACGGGGGAATCTTGCAATATCAGTCCAACGTTAATTCAACGCCATACGACAGGAATTAGCGATCGCAATACTTACTATATTCGCCTGTTTAATCATCAAGGTAAACTCCTGGCTTTTTCTCCGAATCCCCCCCTAGGTATATCCCGAACATTCCACTCTGAACCCTGGCAAACGTTTCAGAGTCCCAATGGGATTCGCTATCACCAATTTACAATTATTTTACACAATCACTATCCCGGTAAATCTTCCTCCCTGCATCATTCTCATCCATCTTGGGGATACTTACAAATTGGCCGAACTTTAGAAGCTTTTGATGCAGAAGTGCAGCGGATGGGATGGATTTTAGGGAGTGGATTTTCTATTGCATTAGGATTGGTAATGATTTCCAGTTGGTGGCTGTCGGGATTAGCCATGCAGCCGATTTATCAGTCCTATCAGCAACAGCAACAGTTTACGGCAAATGCTGCCCATGAATTGCGATCGCCTCTAGCCAGTCTGTTAGCAACAGTAGAGGCTATGTTACGATTACCCCCCGCCCATCAGTCAGAAATTCCCATCATGCTGCAAACGGTGGAAAGGCAGGGACGGCGGTTGAGTCATTTAATTTCTGATTTACTCTTGTTAACCAGTTTGGAGCAAAATTCATCCCCCACGCCGTTTAAAATTTGCTGTTTAAATGATATAATCCATGATTTAACAGAAGAATTTTTAGAGTTAGCCATCGGGGCCGAACTGCATCTAATTAGTCATGTTACCGATGCTCAAGTTTATGTTTTAGGACATGAATCCCAATTGTATCGATTGGTGTCTAATTTAATTGCTAATGCGATTCAATATACACCCAGTGGGGGTAAAGTTGTAATTGAGTTAACGCGACGCGATCGCCTTGCAGTGATTACCGTCAAAGATACTGGAATTGGCATTGCATTAGAAGAACAAACCCGCATTTTTGAACGCTTCTACCGTGTGGATAGCGATCGCAGCCGTAAAACGGGGGGGACTGGATTAGGTTTAGCCATTGTTCAGGCGATCGCTCAGAAGCATCAAGCGCATCTTTCGGTAGAAAGCCAGTTAGGATCCGGTAGCATTTTTACAGTAGAATTTACAAACGTTTGTAGTAAACCCTTCAGGGGTTAGGGCTATATAAAAGTAAAAGTTTTATTGATCCATCGCGACTTAATCCAGATAAAACGCCTGCTGACTAACGGTTTAATAAATGCTAGTTAGAGACGGCATTGGGGTTAACAATTGTACAGGCGATCGCCCAAAAACATCAAGCGCAAAGGGTTGTCATAATCGTTGAATTAATAGTTCTATATGTCTTCTGAGGAGCTATCAGTCGCTATAGACACTAATGCACCGACAACTTCCCGGATAGCTACTCTGGCCGACAATGGCGGGAGAAATAGGGAATAGGGAACAGGGAGGAGAAGGCAAGAGGGAAGAAGAGATGTCACCTTGCGATCGACCTCTTAGACTAATCGTATCAATGGCTACTTTTTTTCTGCTATTTTCATGAATCCCTTTCACCACGATGCAAGTTACGAATGAGCTAAATGCATAAAACAAAAAAAAGTCTAAAAATTGTACTTGCCGATACATAAACCCATTGTCATATTCCTTAACTTGTGTACACCACGTCAAATAGACCCTCTGTTCTATCTCACAACTCAATCTCCTCTATCTCACAACTCAATCCCCCGCGATTAGAGACTGAAACCCCACTGTTAATTCCTAACTGAAAAATGCCCCGATTTAACCGTCGCCAATTCCTGATTACAGCCGGTGCAGCAACGGCGGGAACTTTATTCCTCCATAGCTGCGGACAGAATAATGAACAAGCCCAAGTTGAGGTTGAAATTGACCCTGCCGATGTCCCAGAAACCCCAACCGTACGACTAGGATTTATTGCCCTAACAGACTCTGCCCCCCTAATTATTGCTAAGGAAAAAGGCTTTTTTACTAAGTATGGGATGACAGATGTCTCCCTTGAAAAACAAGCCTCCTGGGGAACAACCCGTGACAATTTAGTCCTCGGTTCTAAGGGTGGAGGCATTGATGGTGCCCACATTCTCACCCCCATGCCTTACCTATTATCGGAAGGAATTGTCACCGATGGACGTCCGGTGCCAATGTATATTTTGGCGCGTCTGAATGTGAATGGTCAGGGGATTTGTCTCTCCAATGACTACCGCGATTTAGAGGTGGGAGTGGACAGTAGCCCCCTCAAAGAACGGTTTGCTGAACGACGGGCCGCTGGTAAAGACTTACGGGCTGCCATGACCTTTCCTGGGGGAACCCATGACTGCTGGATTCGCTACTGGCTAGCAGCGGGAGGCATTGACCCGGACGAAGAGATTTCAACGATTGTCGTCCCACCCCCGCAGATGGTAGCCAATATGCGGGTTGGCAACATGGATGCTTTCTGTGTCGGGGAACCCTGGCCCCTGCAATTGGTGAACCAAGAGATTGGCTACAACGCCTTAACAACAGCGCAACTCTGGCAAGACCATCCCGAGAAGTCTTTCGGAATGCGGGCAGATTGGGTGGACCAAAATCCCAAAGCGGCCCGGGCCCTTTTGATGGCAACCCTAGAGGCACAAATCTGGTGTAGTCAACCGGAGAATGTGGAGGAGATGTGTCAGATTCTCTCCCGCAGATCTTGGTTTAATGTCCCCTTTGAGGACATTATCGATCGCTCTCGGGGCATCTATAACGATGGCGTCCGCGAGGCGAAAGAACAGCCGCAGTTGATGCAGAAATATTGGCTGGATAATGCCTCTTATCCCTTCAAGAGTCATGAACTCTGGTTCCTCACAGAAAATATCCGGTGGGGTTATCTCCCGCCAGATGCGGATATTCAGGGCATGGTGAACCGAGTCAATCGGGACGACCTCTGGCAAGAAGCGGCAGATGCCATTGGGCAGGGAAGCATGATTCCTAAAAGTTCTTCCCGTGGACCTGAAACCTTCTTTGATGGCAAAGTCTTTGACCCAGAAAACCCCAAAGATTACCTCAAGAGTTTAGAGATTACCCGAATTTAAGTTCAGCCCCACAAGAGGGCGCACCACTTGCGGTACGCCCCTACGGGATTGCTTCCCCCTATTGCCTGTTCCCTGTTCCCTATCTCCCCCATAAAAATCATGACTTCTCCAACCTATAGCCGACGCAGAAAGTTCCAATTTATGCCTCAAAAGTGGTTTAAAGCCGGTCTCAAGAAGGGGAAAGAGCTTATTCCTTCTACGGTTGCTATTCTGATTTTTCTAGTCATTTGGCAGGCGTTTACATCGGTTTCGGATTCGACGCTGCCTGGTCCGATTCGCACGGTCGCAGAAACCTGGGAATTGATTATTAACCCGTTCTTTGATCATGGTGGAATCGACAAAGGTCTATTTTGGCAAATTTTGACCAGTTTACAACGGGTTGCATTAGGATTCTCCCTGGCGGTGATTGTAGGGGTTTCTTTAGGAATTCTTGTAGGTACAAATAGGTTGATGTATCGAGCATTAGACCCCATTTTTCAAATCCTGAGAACCATTCCCCCATTGGCTTGGCTGCCGATTTCCCTGGCCGGTTTTGAACGGGCGAATCCTTCTGCAATTTTTGTAATTTTTATTACAGCAATTTGGCCGATTATTATCAATACTACGGAGGGAGTGCGGCAAATTCCTCAAGATTATAATAATGTCTCGCGAGTGCTACGACTTGATCGCAAGACTTACTTCTTTAAAATCCTCTTTCCGGCAACGGTTCCCTATATCTTTACAGGACTAAAAATTGGCATTGGCCTATCTTGGCTGGCAATTATTGCAGCAGAAATGTTGATTGGCGGTGTGGGGATTGGCTTCTTTATCTGGGATGCCTGGAATAGTTCCCGGATGAGTGACATTATCCTGGCCGTAATTTATGTAGGAATTGTGGGACTACTTCTGGATAAGTTGATTAGTTTCTTGGCGAGTTTGGTCGTGTCTGAAGACCAGGCTAAGTAATAGGGGTTCTTCTTTTCTTCTTTTGTTGTCCTCTACTCCTGCTTAATATCCATGTCTATTTTTGCTGAAATTGACCATATCGAACGAGTCTTTAATCTCCCCAATGGAGGCACTTATGTGGCTCTGAGTAACATTGAACTCAAGATTCGTAAAGGTGAATTTATCTCTTTAGTGGGTCATTCCGGCTGTGGTAAATCAACCCTCTTAAACCTAATTGCCGGACTGGATAAACCAACCCGAGGGGGCATCATTTTAGAAGGTCGCCAGGTAACAGAACCGGGACCCGATCGCATGGTGGTCTTTCAAAACTATTCTCTCCTGCCCTGGCTAACCGTGCGGGAAAACATCGCCCTAGCCGTGCAGTCCACTATGGGCGATCGCCCCAAAGGAGAGCAACGGGGTATCGTTGAACATCACATCGACCTCGTGGGCCTGCGTCATGCGGCCCATAAACGCCCCGCCCACCTGTCTGGGGGCATGAAACAACGCGTGGCGATCGCTAGGGCCCTAGCCATCCGCCCCAAACTCCTCCTCCTGGATGAACCCTTTGGAGCCCTAGATGCCCTCACCCGAGGGGGACTACAAGAACAACTGATGCATATCTGTCAGGAAAGCGAAGTCACCTGTATCATGGTCACCCATGACGTTGATGAAGCCCTCCTCCTGAGCGATCGCATAGTTCTCCTCACCAACGGACCAGGATCCTACGTCGGACAAATTCTCGATGTTCCCATAGACCGTCCCCGCACCCATGTCTCCGCCGTCAAAGATCCCCACTACTACAGTCTGCGTAACGAGATTGTCTATTTCCTCAACCAACAGCGACGGGCCAAGAAACGCCAAACCCAAACCCAAACCCAACCTCAACCCCAACCCCAACCGCAACTCATCCAAGTCCACGAAAACGGGTTAGAAAAAGTCAACCTCAACCTCGGCTTTATCCCCCTCACCGACTGCGCCCCCCTGGTTGTGGCGAAAGAACTAGGGTTCTTCCAAAAACATGGCCTAACCCAAGTTAACCTCAGTCGCGAACCCAGTTGGAGTGCGATCGAGTCGGGCATTCGAGAACAACGCCTCGACGCCGCCCAAATGACCGCCGGAATGCCCCTGGGCATAACCCTCGGTCGTCAAGACCATTCCCCCCTACCCGTGGTCACGGGCATGACCCTCTCGCGCAACGGCAACGCCATCACCTTCCATCGTCACTTCTACGAGGAGGGCATCCGAACCCTCGCCGACCTCAAAGGCTTCATCACTGGCGATTCCGACCGACGACTCACCCTCGGGGTCGTGCATCCGACCTCCATGCACAACCTGATCCTACGCTACTGGCTGGCCTCAGCGGACATTGACCCCGATCGCGATGTAGAGCTAATCATGATCCCCCCCGCGCAAATGATCCCCAACCTCAAAGCGGGCAACATTGACGGCTACTGTGTCGGCGAACCCTGGAACTCCCGCGCCGTCCACGAAGGCATCGGCTTTGTCATGGCTACCGACCCAGAAATCTGGCCCGGTCATTGCGAAAAAGTCCTGGGAGTGCGGGAAGACTGGGCTAAAGCCCACCCCAACACCCATCTCGCCCTGATCCAGGCCCTTCTCGAAGCCTGCGAATACTGTGACGATATGCGTCATCGGGAGCAAGTTTTAGATCTCATTTGTCGCCCCAAGTACATCGGATCAGATCCCATCTACACCCGTCCGGGCTTCATCGACTCCTATAACAAAGGCATTGGCAAACCCGAACCCATTGCCCGTTATAACCAATTCTTCTTCGACAAAACCAACTGTCCCGATCGCACCGAAGCCCTGTGGATTCTGACCCAAATGGCACGATGGGGCATCACCCCCTTCCCCCGCAACTGGATTGAGGTCCTTGATCGCGTCCGTCGTGTAGACCTCTTCTCCCAAGCCGCCCAGGGGTTAAACATGATGGACCTAAGCCGCGATCGCCAACCCATCATTCTCTTCGATGAGGTCATCTTCAACCCTGACGATCCCATTCACTACCTAGAACAACTTGAAATCAAAACCAACCTAACCATCAAAGAAATCGATCTCAACCTAGCTTCCCTAGAAATGTCTGCCGCCTAACCCCGAAGCGCTCTATTCCCGCAAGCGTTACGTTCCGACTATTGTCTATTGCCTTCTCTTGCCTTTTGTCTTTTGCCTTCCCTATTAACCCATGCAAACCCTAACCACCTCCACCAGCTATCCCCACGGCACTAATGACTCCTACCTCGTCATTGATGGTCTCAGCAAAACCTATGCCACCCCAGAAGGTCCCTATCCCGTTCTCGATAACATCCAACTCACCGTCCGCGAAGGAGAATTTATTTGCCTGATTGGTCACTCCGGCTGTGGCAAATCGACCCTCCTAGATATGGTGTCCGGCTTCCGTCAACCCAGTGAAGGATTAGTGCTCCTCGAAGGACAACGGATTCAAGAACCCGGTCCCGATCGCATGGTGGTCTTCCAAAACTACGCCCTCCTGCCCTGGTTAACTGCCTACGAGAATATCTTACTGGCGGTCAACTCCGTCTTTCCCAAACTCAAACAACGGGAGAAAGCGGCGATCGTGCGAGAACATCTGGAACTCGTGGGATTGAGTGACGCCGCCGACAAAAAACCCAAAGAACTCTCCGGGGGCATGAAACAACGAGTCTCCATCGCCCGCGCCCTGGCCGTGCGCCCCAAAGTTCTCATTCTCGACGAACCCTTCGGTGCCCTCGATCCCATCACCCGGGAAGAACTCCAAGAAGAACTCTTACGAATCTGGGCCGATCACAAAGTCACCATCCTCATGATTACTCATGATATCGACGAAGCCCTCTTCCTGGGCGATCGCCTCGTCATGATGACCAACGGCCCCGCCGCCCGCATTGGCGAAATCCTAGACTTACCCTTCCCCCGGCCCCGCGATCGCGCCCGACTCATCGAACAGTCGGAATACTACGACTTACGCAACGAAGCCCTCGACTTCCTCTATGGTCGTTACGCCCATGACGACACTTAAGCCCTTGAAGAGTCTTTGGCCCTCTGATGAATGGGGATTTCAATCAAAAAACTGTCACCCACCCCCCGTTCTGAGGTTCAGGTCAAACTCTCCTGATGCTGATCAGTAACAATCTGATAACTAATCGACATCCCTCAACCCCATTCCCTTGCCGATGGGTTTTGTGGTGAAGAAGGGGTTAAAAATCTGATGTTTTATCTTTGGGGGAGTCCCCCATACGCATCAAGCTAAGGCTGAAGCTGTCTATCGCAATCCTAAATAATTTGTAACCTTGAAAGCTACCCTCTCTGGGGGCTGCCGTCGGTTGGGGGTGAGAGTCTTCCACGCCCGCACACTAAAGATTGGGCTATACCGACAAAGCGCGGGCGGGCTAAAAGTTCTATTCACCCATCCCGACTTAATGCTGATAAAATTGCCTGCTGACTCACGGTTTGATAAATACTATTTAATGATTGCATCACTGCTTGTCCTGTGGCTGCCGGTTTAATAGGAATAGGTCCTAAAACATCTAACACTGTTTCACTACTAGGCGAAGGGGCAATTACCACTAATCCCGATTCTAACTGGTCATCATACTGCCAAAATTTATCTACTTTCAGAGGAGATTTATGCAGTTTTGATTTATGTTCTTTTGCTTTAGAGTCCGCTGGTTCTGCATTCGTATCTGTCCCCCGGATTTGCCGTAATGCCGCGAGAATTTGGGCTTGGGTGCGTCCCCGTAATTGAAACAAGACAAACGGGTCATCACTAAAGCGATCGCCTAACAAGTAATACACCGCAGCAATATGTTTACAGGGATTAGCTTTATCCGGACAGCTACAGCGAGAATTAACTTGATCTAAGGTAAAGGGAAACAATCTCACCCCATTAGCCGCAAACACTTCTTCAATATTTTGGGGCATTTCCCCTGAAAGAAGTTTAGCAGAAAAAATCGCCCGTTCTGCCATTGTTTGAATTACATAAGTCCAATCTTCATCGGTTAACGGATCTAACCACAGTGATACTTTATACGGTTCTGGGTCCGTTCCTTGGACTCGGGCAAACGCCTTTTGTCCTTCAAAGTCAATATTTAAAACATTTCCTTCTCTGGCATAGATTCGTCCTCGTTCTAACCGCTTTTTGAAGCGATAGGAGTTGAGCAAATCTAGCCATTGTTGCGTCCACCATTCTTTATCGGGTTGAGTGTAATTCGTCATGATTTTTAGAAAAGATAGGAAATTCAGTTTTCAACAATTTATAAAAAACCACACCCGTTAAGGGGCAAGCTTTGGTCAGTTTTATTACTCCTCATCGTCATCAATGACGGCATTGCGATCGAGGATGAGTAAGTTCCGCAAATTATCGCTATCTAACTCAGCTAACCATTGTTCTCCTGCGCCTACGACTTGTTCGGCTAACTCTTTCTTACTCTCAATTAAATCATGGATTTTTTCCTCTAAAGTGCCGGTACTGATAAATTTATGTACTTGCACATTTTGGGTTTGTCCAATTCTAAATACGCGGTCCGTCGCTTGATTTTCTACGGCGGGATTCCACCAACGGTCATAATGGAAAACATGATTAGCGCGAGTTAAATTCAAACCCACCCCACCGGCTTTTATGGACAATATCATAATCGGCGGTCCTTGGGGGTCTTGTTGGAAGCGATCGACCATTTCTTCTCGTTGATTTTTGCGAGTTCCGCCATACAAAAATAGAACTTCTCGGCCTAATTTTTGGGAGAGATAGGGTTGCAGGAGTTTTCCCCATTCGGCAAATTGGGTGAAGATTAAGCCCCGATCGCCCTCTGCCAGCATCTCTTCTAGCATCTCCTCTAAGCGCAACAATTTGCCCGATCGCAACGGTTGATTTAGGGTCTTTTCCTTTAAAAACTGCGCCGGATGATTACAAATTTGCTTTAATTTCACCAACAAAGCCAAAATTAACCCATGCCGCTGAATCCCTTCTGCTGCATCAATGTCCGCGAGGGTACTATCCACGGTTTCTTGATACAATTTTGCCTGTTCCGCAGACAGTCCACAAAAGATGGGATTTTCTTGTTTTTCCGGCAAATCCTGAATAATGGTTTTATCGCTTTTGAGGCGACGCAAGACAAAAGGACGAACCAGCGATCGCAATGCCTCTAAGGAATCGGTATCCCCATATTTCTCAATCGGTGTAGCAAATCGCCGTTGGAAAAATTGTCGGGCCCCCAAATAACCCGGATTCAAAAAGTCCATAATCGACCACAGTTCTTGGAGTCGGTTTTCTACCGGGGTTCCCGTTAATGCAATCCGGAAGGGTTGGGTTTCTTCATTAATCAAATCTCGGACTGCTTTCGACTGTTTCGCCTGGGAATTTTTAATATTTTGAGCTTCATCTAAAATAATGCCATCCCAGGGAATACTTCGCAATTCGGGTTGATCACGATAAACCAGGGGATAACTGGTAATGGCTAAATTTTTGCCTTGTAGGGCTTTAGCAAAGGCTTTCCCTTTAGCCCGTTTATCTCCATGATGAACTAGAACTTTGAGTTTGGGTCCGAATTTTTTAACCTCTCGTTCCCAGTTGCCTAAAACTGAGGTGGGACAAACTAATAAAACGGGATTGTTTAATTCTTTTTGGTCCTGCAAATACAGCAGAAACGCAATGGTTTCAATGGATTTACCCAATCCCATATCGTCCGCTAAACAAGCACCTAATCCCCATTTTTGCAAGAACGCCAACCAACTGACGCCGCGTAGTTGATAGGGTCGCAATTCGCCTTTGAAGTTGGTAGAAACTTCTAAATCTTCTAGCGATCGCTTGTTAGTAATGGTATTCAGCAATTCCTCCAGATGTCCCCCGGCTTCAAATTTAACCACCGGCAGTTTTTCCATGACCTGAGTATCTCCCGTTGCCAACCGCAAGGCATCTTCTAAGGTCAAAGACATCTGATTTTTGCGGGATTTAAAGAAGTCTGTAGCAGCGCGAATATCCTGGTCCCGCAGTTCCACCCATTCTCCATTAATTTCGACTAACGGAGAATTGAGGGCGATTAAACGGTCAAATTCTTTTTTAGAAATGGTTTGACCACCAATAGTTAATTCCCACTTAAAATTGAGGAGATTTTGTAATCCTAATCCGCCTTGGGGACGAGTCGGACTATCGGCGCGAATGGATAATCCTAAGCGAGTCGCCCATCCGTCGCGCGGGGACAAACTTTCGGGTAAAATAACGCCTAATCCACTATCTTCAAAGCGCCAAGTGACGGATTTAATAAAGTGATAAGCTTGCAGCGGCGCGATCGCACAAGATTGGGGGCATTGGGTATCTAAACTCGCTTCCAAGGGTGGAAAGAGGCGGGAAGCTAATCCTAATCCGCGCAATAACGTTTCCTGGGGTTGTTCAATCGTGCGACCTTGATATACAAACTGTTCCACTGGATTATTCCAGATGGTTTTGGCATCGACTAAACAGTAAGCATCATCGACGGATTGCAAGAAATATTGCAAGGTCCAGCGATTATCGCCATATTCTGGGGGGACGAGTTCAAAAGCGGCGCGAAACGGTTGCTGTCCGGCCAGATGGGGGGCCACTGGGGCGGTCCAAGTGGCGATCGCCGATTCAATTTTGGCGATCGCATCGGGTTCCCCGGAAATCATCCCCGGTTCCGAAACTAACCCTTGCAGCCATTCTTTCACCGGGGAGACCAAATTGGGTATTGAGTCCGGTCCAGCCGCCTTACGAATGCGAATATCTAGGGCCTGAGAGAGAAATCCTTGTAACAAATCCTGGGGTTCCGGGGGGAATTGGACCGCTAATGCTTCAGAGTTTCCAAGTTGGTAGGTCCGACAGGCGACGGGCATTTGCTTGGTGAAGCGGTTGAGGCGTTTGCGATCGGTGTCGCTATCGAGGAGGGGTTGCCAATGGGCGATCGCCCCGCCGGTGAGGGGGCGTTGGATTTGAGGGAGAAACTTACATCGTGCCTGGAGGTCCAAACTCCATCGGGCAATGTGGGACCAAAAGCGCAAGTCAGACCCGATAAAATTATCCGCAGGGTCGAGGGTCCCCAAGGGCAATGCCGATAAAAATTCGATCGCCTCTGCGGGATTGAGGCAGAGTCCCTCGACTTGCCACGGGTACAACGCGAAGTCTTCTTCGGAGGGGTGACTTCCGGAATGGAGGGGAATCGGACCCTGAGTGGAACTGAGATCCGTGGGTAGGGCGATCGCCACCGTCTGCCACGGTTCAATTCCTAGGGTTTTGTCGGACTTCTTGGCTGTTTTGCCCTTTGTCGGAGTTGGGTTCGCCCAGTCTGGTAATTTCCAAGACAAGCGATTTTGTGCGTTTAAGCTATGGATAAACTCGATTAATTCGGCGGAATTCATGGCTAAAGGATGGGCGATCGTCTGGTCAACAATTGCCATTTCCTCTGGTATAAATCGCCGCCAAATTTCTCCCCAAATTAATAAAAATTCACCAATTTGTTTGCCTTCCGTTGAATCCCCTGACTGAATCCAACTCCCATGTAAAATTGCCATACCTGTAAAAAATCCTATGATTTACGAGAATTTATTAAATGAATCGGGTTAAAATTAAGCCATTAAATTTTAAATTAAAACCTATAAAATTTGATAACCATTGAACCAGAATCATAGGAAAGAACGGGTTGTAATTTACCAGCTTAATTCCAATGCCTGGGAATGAGACTGGACTCAATTTAACATTTTTCGGACAACTCAGACATCGGATTCAGAGCAATGCTTGCCCCTCGGGTCAGAGATGCCAGTAAACCTGGAAAAATCCCGAGAACCGCTTAACGGGGGAACCCCAGGAGGCGATCGCCCGAGTTCCCAGTCCCGGGGACATCCCAATCCCCTGACTGCTAGGGGTGAGCCGGTGAAGATTTTACCGGATTGCGGGGATTATTCTCTGGGTTTTAAAGCTGCGATCGTGGGCTAAGATGGATCAAAAGGCTTGGTGAAGGGGACGAGTACCCAAGAAAGCATCCGCGCTGGGGCGGCGGACCCCAAGTAGGAGAGATGCACTCAAGCCAAAACCGCTCCGCAAAGACCGGGCGACATCATCAGGGATCGTGGCGAAGAGATTGCTGTTGGCGGATCAATCCGAACCCCTGATTGTGTCTGACGCGATCGCACTTTAGAAGTGTTACGATTGCCACAGAAAAGAAAAGAGAGCGAATTAGAAGGAAAAAGGACTGCATGAAAGAAATTGAAAAGTCAATATCCTTTGATGGACGGGATATTCGACTCACTATTGGGTTGTTTGCACCCCAGGCAGGGGGTGCAGTATTGATTCAGTCTGGAGATACGGCTGTATTCGTGACGGCGACCCGTTCTCAGGGCAGAGAAGGGATTGATTTTCTCCCGTTGTTGGTCGATTATGAAGAACGCCTCTATGCAGGTGGGAAAATTCCTGGGGGCTTCTTGCGCCGCGAAGGAAGACCACCGGAAAAGGTCACCCTGACCTGTCGCTTAATTGACCGTCCGTTACGGCCTTTAATTCCGCAATGGATTCGGGATGATATTCAAATTGTTGCAACAACCTGGTCAATGGACCCCCAAGTACCCCCCGATGTATTGGCGGTGACAGGTGCTTCGGTGGCCGTGCAGTTAGCCGGAATTCCCTTCTATGGTCCAATGGCAGCCGTGCGCGTCGGTTTAGTGGGAGATGATTTTATCATTAATCCCACTTATAAAGAAATTACCTCGGGAGATTTGGATCTGGTAGTTGCCGGGAGTCCCGATGGGGTAATCATGGTGGAAGCCGGTGCAAATCAGCTTCCGGAACAGGATATCATCGAAGCGATTGATTTCGGCTATGAAGCAACCTGCGACTTGATTCAAGCGCAGCGGGAAATCATGGAAGAGTTAGGCATTGAGCAGGTAATTGAGACACCTCCAGAGGTGGATCAGACCCTGGAAACGTTCATTGAGGAACGGACCACGGCTCAGATTAAAGATATTTTGTCTCAGTATTTAGACAAAAACCTCCGGGATACGCGCTTAGATGAGATTAAAGAGACCATCCAAGAGCAAATTGCCGAAATGCCCGAAGAAGAACCCATCCGAGTTGCCGCAACGGCGGATAGCAAAGCGTTGGGGAAAGTCTTTAAAGAAGTCACCAAGAAACTGATGCGGCGGCAGATTGTCGAAGATGGCGTCCGCGTCGATGGTCGGAAACTAGACGAAGTACGGCCTGTCTCCTGTCGCGTGGGACTGTTACCCCGCCGAGTTCATGGTAGCGCGTTATTTAACCGGGGATTAACTCAGGTGTTATCCTTGGTCACCTTGGGAACCCCAGGAGATGCCCAGGATTTAGCCGATGACTTGCATCCGGAAGATGAAAAGCGGTATCTACACCATTACAACTTCCCGCCGTTTTCTGTGGGAGAAACCCGACCGATGCGATCGCCCGGACGCCGGGAAATTGGTCATGGCGCTTTAGCAGAACGCGCCTTAGTGCCGGTGTTACCGGATTATGACAAATTCCCTTATGTGATTCGCGTCGTCTCTGAGGTACTCTCCTCCAACGGTTCCACCTCAATGGGTTCCGTGTGCGGTTCGACCTTGGGTCTCATGGATGCCGGTGTTCCTATCAAGAAACCCGTTTCCGGTGCAGCAATGGGTTTGATTAAAGAAGGGGATGAAGTCCGGATTTTAACTGATATCCAAGGGATTGAAGATTTCCTCGGGGATATGGATTTCAAGGTAGCGGGAACCGACACGGGGATCACTGCTTTGCAAATGGATATGAAAATCTCCGGGTTGTCGATGGAGACAGTTGCTGCCGCAATTCAGCAAGCGAAACCGGCGCGATTACATATCCTGGAAAAAATGTTGGGGACAATTGATACCCCCCGTTCCGACTTGTCCCCCTACGCACCACGCCTGTTGACGATCAAGATTGATCCGGAATTCATTGGTATGGTGATTGGTCCTGGCGGTAAGATGATCAAGAGCATTACCGAAGAAACCGGGGCGAAGATTGATATCCAGGATGATGGAACCGTCACCGTTTCAGCGATCGAAAGTGAAAAGGCACAGCGTGCGGTGACGATTATTCAAAACATGACCCGCAAGTTATCAGCGGGAGATGTGTATCTGGGGACCGTCACACGGATTATTCCCATTGGTGCATTTGTGGAATTCCTCCCAGGTAAAGAAGGAATGGTCCATATTTCTCAGATTGCTGATTATCGAGTTGGCAAGGTTGAGGATGAACTCGCCGTGGGTGATCAAGTCGTAATTAAAGTGCGCGATATTGATAACAAAGGCCGAATCAATCTCACTCGTTTGAACATTCATCCCGATGAGGCACAAGCTGCTCGTGAAGCAGCAGGACTCGCCTAGAACAGTCTAGCTTTATCCCTCCAACTTGATCTGGAGGGGTTGCTCATGGCTTGCCGGTAGGGATGGATCATTAGTTATAAGTGAGAATAGGTAATAGAAAGCTTCTGATTTCAGAAGCTTTTTGCATTTTCAGGGGGCGATCGCTTTTTCTGATGGTAGAACAGAAACCCCACCCAGGACGTACCCAGGCGGTGGGGTTCATGCTGACCCACAAAATAAACCACAACGGTGAGGGGGGACCTAATCTAACGTTACTCGTCGTACCAATCTTCTCGACCTAACAAGTCACAAATGCGATCGCGGAGCAAAAAGTCATTGTGTTCTAACTCTAGCTCGATATTTCCCCATTCGCGCGGGGGAATGTACTTGCAAAGGGTATAAATCGGTTGCTGACGGCTGAGAATGCCTTTTTTGACCAATTGACGCGCTTCTTGCTTAATAAAGCTTATGGTATATGAGATCGTAGCTTGGACCATATTGAAAACCGCTATCCCCTTCAGGGCGGTAGGAGAGTCACTTAATTTTATATTTAAAATGGCAGTTTCGGCTACAATTGACACCCCTATCGTTCGGGAACCATAACAATTTTTATAGCCTATTATCAATTTTAATCAGACCTTAAGAACCCTCGCTTCCGCTGAAAGTTGGGTTGAGGTTGGTTCATCTTCATTCTTTTTTGAACCGAACAAAACGACTGAAGTCGTTACTACAAACGGGGGATAACCGGGGAGGACAACTCCCTAAGTTTTTCGATTTCACAGAGATGACTTCAGCGGTTCACCCCGGTTTTTGTAGTGACCACTTCACCGATCGGTTCATTAAAATTAATATCAATCATTAAAGATTAGCAACCCAAAATACGAGACCCAGAATCGGAAATCATCCCGGAGGCCCTGAACAGCCCACGGTCCCACCGAGATGTTTTGCGCCTTTTTAGCAAGATTGGCGTGAAACGATCCCAATTCGCCTTACACTCATATTCAGTATTTTGTCGAATTCTGTATCTGACTAAGTTAACCGTGCGAAAAATCATTCTGGCCGGTAATTGGAAAATGTACAAAACCCAGGCAGAAGCCCTGGAGTTTTTAGAGGGGTTCAAACCCACCGTAGAGGACGCCCCGGAGAATCGGGAAGTGGTTCTGTGCGTGCCATTCACTGCTTTGAGCGCCCTGTCCAAGAATTTGCACGGGAGTCGCATTCGCCTCGGTGCTCAAAATATTCACTGGGAAGAAGCGGGTGCCTATACGGGAGAAATTTCGGGTCCAATGCTGACGGAAATCGGCGTGCGGTATGTCATTATCGGGCATAGCGAGCGTCGGCAATATTTTGGGGAAACCGATGAAACGGTGAACCTGCGCCTGAAAGCAGCCCAGAAATATGGACTCATTCCCATCCTCTGTGTGGGGGAAACGAAGGAACAACGCGCCGCTAATGAGACGGAATCTCACATCTTAGGTCAATTGGAAAAAGACCTAGTAGATATCGACCAAACCCAGTTGGTGATTGCCTACGAACCGATTTGGGCGATCGGGACCGGGGAAACCTGTGAATCTGACGAGGCAAACCGAGTCATCGGGTTGATTCGCTCGAAATTGGACAATAAAAATGTCACGATTCAGTATGGTGGCTCGGTCAAACCGGATAATATCGATGAATTGATGGCAATGCCGGAAATTGATGGAGTATTGGTCGGTGGAGCCAGTCTCACCCCGGATAGCTGGGGAAAAATTGTCAACTATCGCGCTTAGGGTGAAGGGATAACGGTTCATTTCCGAACCGGAATCCATTCTCAGCGTGAAGCAGGAGGGGCGCTCTGCGGTGCGCCCTGGACTGTCTAGGAAAGGAATTATTAAGGGACCCGCACCCTGGAAGCGGGCTAAAACCATCAAGAAGCCCCACCCTTGAGGGTGCGGGTTTTTATAGAGCTTTGAAAACTGGATTCCGGATCCCTCGTTAACCCCTCACTCTCAACAGTCATTAATCCAGGATGAATCTTCAACCCTTGCCGCTGACAATTCGCGATCGCCCATTTGTCTGGGGTCAGCGCACCTATTTGATGGCGGTCCTCAATGTTACCCCCGATAGTTTCAGTGACGGGGGCGAATTTAATACCCTAGAGACTGCTATTACTCATGCCAAGGCGTTAATCAGCGCCGGTGCGGATATTTTGGACATTGGGGGTCAGTCCACGCGCCCGGGGGCCTTAGAAGTGTCTCTGACAGAGGAACTCAATCGGGTGGTTCCGGTGGTGCGATCGCTCAGAAAAGACCCCACTTTCGCCACCTGTCCCATTTCCATCGATACCTCGCGATCGCCTGTCGCAAAAGCTGCCGTAGAAGCAGGTGCAGATATCGTCAACGATGTCACCGGAGGAACCGGGGACCCAGAAATGTTCTCCGTGGTGGCAAAATTAGGCGTTCCCTTCGTCCTCATGCATAGTCGAGGTACTCCTGAAACTATGCAAAAACTCACGGATTATCGGGACTTAATCGGGGACATCAGCGAATTTTTCACCCTTCAAATTCAGAAGGCAACGGCTGCCGGAATTCAACCCCATCAAATTATTCTCGATCCGGGGATTGGATTTGCAAAAACCTACGCGCAAAATCTGGACCTAATCAGAAACCTGTCCCAATTTCAAACATTAGGCTGTCCCCTGTTAGTCGGCCTTTCTCGTAAAAGTTTTATCGGACATTTGCTCAACCAACCGGACCCGAAACAGCGAGTTTGGGGAACCGCTGCTGCTTGTTGTGCAGCGATCGCCACTGGCAGTACCGATATCCTCCGCATCCATGATGTGGCAGAAATGTATGACGTTTGTCGGGTGGCTGATGCCATTTATCGACCCCAAACCTAAGTCGGGTTCGAGCCATTTCCCGGCGGATTGGGGGGAGGATTTCCTCCTGGAGGGGTAGGATTATTCGGATTAGTCAGGTGTTGCCCGATTTCCGGGGTATAAATTAGCTCGGATAGGGTATCATTTAACGCCTTCGGGTCCATAAAAATCACTTTAGAATTAGGACTTTTACTCAGTTCTTGATTCGCATCCACATAGCGTTTAGCCAGTAAATATCTCATCACTTCTGTGGTGGTCATCTGAGGTTGCAGCAAGTCTAAAATCAGTTGCACCGATTCCGCAGTTGCTTCAGCATCAACAATCGTTGCCCGTTTGCGAATCTCCGAAGCGCGTTGCATTTCCATTGATTCTAAAACCGTTTTCGGCGGGTCAAGGTCTTGGACTTCCACCCGCAA
This sequence comes from uncultured Oscillatoriaceae bacterium, assembly GCA_965650385.1. GTDB lineage: Bacteria > Cyanobacteriota > Cyanobacteriia > Cyanobacteriales > Laspinemataceae > Laspinema. Next base: position 14,751 of record CBFGOM010000034.1, on the reverse strand, counting down.
CACTTTAATTCCCCAACTAAAAGTCGCTTCATCTAAACTTTTCAACACCCGCTTATTAATCTCTTCAGTAGAATAGAAGGTTTGCTCCAATTCCATGTGACCAATGGTAGAACGCAGGGTGGTTAAAACTAGGTTTTTAATCGCTAAATTGATGTTGTTAATTTCATAATAAGCCTTTTGCAAATCCATGATTTTCCAATAGACCACCGCATCTAATTTAATAGCGACGTTATCTTTAGTGATGGCATTTTGCGGCGGAACATCTAAAACCTGTTCCCGTGTCGTATCTTCTACCACGATACTTTCGACATAAGGAAACACAAAATTAGGACCGGGACTTAGTTTACGATTAAATCGTCCCAGACGTTCTACTAACGCTTCGTTTCCTTCATTAATGACTTTAATCGCGCTAACAGTATAACCGAGAATGCCAAAAATTAAGGGAACGATGAAGGCAAAAAATGTATTCATAATGCATGATAGCTGCAAAAAATAATCTCGAAAAATGCTGAAATTTTATGCCCCGCTTAGAGAAATAGGACGAGAGTTTAATTTCTGAGGCAACCCTAAGCCTTTTAGTTCAGGAATAGCGGCAAAAAATCTCTAAGAAAGGTATTGACTCTAGTTTAATCGGTTTGTGAAGGTTAAGCATCCGTACAAGGGCGATCGCATCTTAAATACCGGAGGCGATCGCCCTTGTCAATGCCTCAATCCAACCGCCCGAGGGCCGCTTCACTGGTTGCCAACCACCGCGCCAAGCGCGTGGGGAGGGTTTCATTCAGGCGCAAGGCTGTTTCTTCCGTTCCCAGGGATTGCGCATAGGCAGCGCTTAAAAATGGGGCGTAGGTGCTCGCTTCTGGGGTCTGCTGTTTGACAAATGCCAAGGTAACCCCGCGCAGTAATTGCCGGAGGTTTTCCGTCTGTTCCCGAGTGGGGTCATCGGGTAAGGCGGTTTGACGTTCTAACAGACTGGGATAGTCGGGGTCGGTGACGCTGAAATGTGTCCCCCCGATCGCCGTGAGGAGATATTTCGGATCTTCGAGTTGGGTAAAGGGTCGCAATTGATGGGTGACTGCTGGGGCCCAAGCATCATCACTGGCAGCGACTAACAGAATCGGAATTTCAATTTCACTCAGTCCTTTTTCCCCGAATAAACTGCCAATATTCGGATTCAGGGCGACTGCCTGTTTAATCCGCCGATCGCGCAAACTGATCCGATTTTCCGATAATTCTGTGGCGGAACATTGCAATAAATCCGCAGGCGATCGGCCTAATTTCCGACCCTCACTACAAAATTCTCGCAACTCATCTAAATTTAACTCACCTCCCGCTACCGCTAATGCTGCATAACCGCCTAAAGAATGTCCAATCACTACTGTTTCTGCGGTGTTCAATTTCCCGGCAAGTGAACCAGGTTGACGGTTCATTTCGGCGAGTTCATCCAGGACAAAACTAATATCTTTGGGGAGTTCTAAAAAGACCGAAGCGGGTATCAGATTCGTGGGATCTAAGGTAACTGGGAGATTTTCAACCGATGCCTCATTAATATCAGGATGTTCAATAGCAACAACAGTGATGCCGTGAGAGGCAAGATGTTGAGATAAATAGTTCAATAAGAAGCGATCAGACCCTAATCCGTGGGAGAGAACGGCGAGAGGTCCTTGGGGATTTGGACTGAAATAAAGTTCAGCCGTAATATCACGGTTACGCTGGCGATCGCGAAACGTTAAAGTTTGCTGAGAAACCAGTTGCGAACCCGGTAAAGCAGGGTCAAAACTGGCGAAAAAGGGTTCAGTTTCTAGTTCCAGGTCACTTTCTAATCGCGATCGCAAAATTTGCCCTTCTAAATAGGGCAGATTCAGACGAGAAGCAACGCCGATCGCCGAAGTTGCATCAAAGACAATATTATCCCCGGGTAAGGCTTTTAAAATGCCTAATAAACTCAAACCATTACCTTCGGTAGCTACGAGTTTAATAGCATCTTTAATTTGCTCAATCGTGCTATCAGGAACGAGCAAGAAAATGGCGCGAACAAAGCGGTTTCCTTGGGGGGATTTGATGAGACGATCCAAGGCGCGATCGCCAATATCTGGGTCAATCTCCACCCGTTGCGCTAACACCTCTTGCAATCCAGCCGGTAAAAAGGGACCTAGGGGGGCAAGATTCCCGGGAAGTTCGCCAGTTCTAGCATACTCTTCTAAATCAGAAATGGCGATCGAGCCTTGCCAGGGACCGAGACGAAAGGTCAAACTTTCAGCCGCAAGACTCGCCACATTTGCACCGGAGGCGACTGCCAGCATAGCAGCAATCAGCGGTGCGATCGCCCGGTGATGCCACCGTCTAAACCGACGATTAAAGCCAAAATTTCCCGAGAATTTTCCTGATGAATCCCAACCGATTATTTGAGTACGTTTCACAACTTTTACCCTCTCCATTACGCGCGATCGACAATTGGATTGAACCCCCTCAATCCACAGGTGTTCCCGACTCCATAACCCCAGTCTAACGTACAACACCCGTCCCCCAAAAGGGTCCCCCAGTTATGGCCCGCAATTCTTAACTTTTCAATCTACCTTTAAATCATCAAAAAAAATTTAATTGTTTTTATTTTCAAGAAATAATTATGATAAGATAATAATATCAAATCAAAATAATTGATACGAGATATGCCCAATTCAAACTTATCTCAACGCCCATGAGAACCGACACGATTTTTTATACCATATTCCAAAAATATCCCACCATCTTCTTTGAATTACTCCACCGTCCCATTCAAGAAGCCAGTGCCTATCAGTTCACCTCCATCGAAGTCAAACAATTGGCCTTTCGGATTGATGGAGTCTTCATGCCTAACGAGGAGGAACCCAACCGACCCTTTTACCTCACCGAAGTACAATTTCAACCCGATGATGAGCTTTACTATCGGATTTTTGCCGAACTCTTTATCTACCTGCGCCAATACAAACCCACAAATCCGTGGCAAGTCGTCATCATTTACCCCTATCGTCACATCGAGCCCAAAGACCAGTTACAATTTCAGGAACTGCTCAACTGCGATCGGGTCACCTGCATCTACTTGGATGAACTGGAACCGGAGGGGGAAAGCACATTAGGTCTGGGAGTTGTTAAACTAATCCTAGAACCGGAAACGGCTGCGGTAGAAACAGCCAAACGCCTAATCGCCCAAGCCGCCACTGAACTCACCAATCCCAACCACAAACGGGACCTCATCGAACTGATTGAAACCATCATCATTTACAAGTTAACCACCAAAAGTCGAGAGGAGATAGCCGCCATGTTAGAACTAAAAAGTTGGAAAGACAATCGTTTCTATCAAGAAAGCGTTGCCGAGGGTATAGAAGAGGGTCTGAAAAGAGGCAAAATTGAAGGGAAAATTGAGACTGTTCAACCTTTAATCCGCCAGGGCTTAAGTTTAGAAGCTATTGCTGAAGCTTTGGAGTTGCCATTAGATTTAGTTCGGAAAGCTGCCGAAGATAGCAATAGTCAGGAAGATTAATCCCACTCAATGCCGGAAGAAATCCGTAGGTTGACATAAACCAATCCACCCCCTCAAATCCAGGACATCATTGAGGGGGTTTTATCCCATATTTTAGGATGAAAGGAGATAGCCGCCATGTTAGAACTAGGAAGTTGGAAAGACAATCGCTTCTATCAAGAAAGCTTTGCCGAGGGTCAAATGCAGACGAGAATTCAAGCTGTTAAACCTTTAATGCGTCATGGCTTAAGTTTAGAAGATATTGCTGAATCGTTAGAGTTGCCATTAGATTTAGTTCGGGAAGCTGCCGAAGATAGCAATAGCCAGGAAGATTAACCCCACTCAACTCTGAAGATCGGCCACATCCCACAACCGCACCACACCATCACGACCTGCGGAGGCGAGATATTTGCGATCGGGACTGAAGGCTACAGAAGACACCGACCCAGTATGTCTGTGAAATGTCCGCAGTTGTCTGCCCGTCATTGCCTCCCATAGCCTCACAGTATTGTCCTCACTCCCAGAAGCGAGGACTTTGCTATCGGGACTGAAGGCTACGCTATTCACCCTGTTGGTATGTCCACAAAGTCGGCGCAGTTCCCTTCCCGTAGCTGTATCCCACAGCCGCACGGTATTATCCCAACTCCCAGAACCAAGGAATTTGCCATCGGGACTGAAGGCTACGCTATTCACCCTGTTGGTATGTCCACAGAGTCGGTGCAGTTCTTTTCCCTTAGCGATATCCCACAGCCGCACGGTATTGTCTTCACTCCCAGAAGCGAGGAATTTGCCATCGGGACTGAAGGCCACGCTATTCACCCTGTTGGTATGTCCACAGAGTCGGCGCAGTTCCTTTCCGTTAGCGGCACCCCATAGCCGCACGGTATTATCCTCACTCCCAGAAGCGAGGAATTTACTGCTATGGGGACTGAAGGCCACGCTATTCACCCTGTTGGTATGTCCACAGAGTTGACGCAATTCCATTCCCGTAGCTGCATCCCATAGCCGCACGGTATTATCCTCACTCCCAGAAGCGAGAAATTTGCCATCGGGACTGAAGGCTACACTTTCCAGGCAGAGCATAGAAATAGAGAGTTGGCGCAGTTCCTTTCCCTTAGCGATATCCCACAGCCGCACGGTATTGTCTTCACTCCCAGAAGCGAGGAATTTGCCATCGGGATTGAAGGCTAAGCTACTGACGGATTTGGTATGACTAGAGAGTTGGCACAGTTCCCTTCCCCTAGCTGCATCCCACAACCGCACGGTTTTATCCATACTCGCAGAAGCGAGGAATTTGCCATCGGGACTGAAGGCCACGCTATTCACTAAACTGTTATGTCCCAAGAGTTGGCGCAGTTCCCTTCCCGTAGCTGCCTCCCATAGCCGCACGGTTTTATCCACACTCCCAGAAGCGAGGAATTTGCCACCGGGACTGAAGGCCACGCTACTGACGGGTTTTGTATGTCCCAAGAGTTGGCGCAGTTCCCTTCCCGTAGCTGCATCCCACAACCGCACGGTTTTATCCTCACTCCCAGAAACGAGGAATTTGCCATCGGGACTAAAGGCCACGCTACGCACCCAGTCAGTATGGCCAGAGAGTTGGCGCAGTTCCCTTCCCGTAGCTGCATCCCACAACCGTACGGTTTTATCCACACTCCCAGAAGCGAGGAATTTGCCATCGCGACTGAAGGCCACGCTACTGACGGGTTTGGTATGTCCCAAGAGTTGGTGTAGTTCCCTTCCCGTAGCTGCATCCCACAACCGCACGGTATTATCCCAACTCCCAGAAGCGAGGAATTTGCCATCGGGACTGAAGACCACGCTGTACAAGGAGTTGGTATGTCCGTGAATCTGACGCAGGAATTGCCCTTTTGTTAAATCCCAGAGGTAAATAACTTGTTCCCCCGCTAAAGCTAACCGTTTTCCGTCCAAACTCACGGCCCCAGAATAAGCAAAGCATTCGATTTCCCAGAGTGCCTCACTACTGCGAAGGTTAAACAGTGCCGTGCCACCCCCGGCAAAGACAATCGCCAATTCCTGATTCACCAGGATCACTTTTCGTATTGCTCCACGCCCAAAGCGCCTCACGATTCCCTGTGCTTTCAGGTCGGGCAAGATAAAATAGCCACGCAGATCTAGTGCACCTTTGCCTGGACCTGACGCACTTGTTGGCTGGGGCTTTAAAACTGAGGGTGGAACCTGGGGTTGGGGAAGTGGGAGTTTTGCCGATCGCATATTCCCAGAGCTATTTCCCTCAGATGCTGCCGTTTTCCACCACTCACTGATATTGTTAAGTCGCTGATTTTTCTGTAGGGGTAAGGCGGAGGCGACTAAAGTCTGCCAGGGTTCTTCTAATTGGGGTTCCCAGGGTTCTCCGATGAGGCGACTCAGGGCGGGTGGTGGTAAGGTCCCGGTGAGCATTTGATGTAAGAGCATCCCCAGTTCAAAAATATCGCTTTCTGGCCCGATCGCCTGGTTGCCAATCAGTTCCGGTGGGGCGTAATCTGGTGTAAATGCTCGGGTACTCCGGTTGGGACCAATGGTGGCGCTTTCTTGTTTGGCTGCCCCAAAATCGATTAAGACGATTCGCCCTTCCGGTGTCAGGAGGATATTGTCCGGTTTGAGGTCGAGATGATAGACTCCGGCTTGATGAGTTGCCGCTAAAGCACTGACTAAAGATGTGATGATTTCCCTAACTCGTTGCGGGTCTAATTTTTTCCCAGGCTGCTCGTCTAACTCTTGCCCTAATGTTTTCCCCGAGAGCAGTTCCATCACCAGATAGGCGGTGTTTCTTTCTTCAAATAAGTCTTGCACTCGCACTAAACTGGGATGATTCAGTTTGGCTAAAATCCGCCCTTCTCGCAAAAATCGGGTTAACCAACGCTGATACATTTCCGTTTTGTTTTGGGGGACGGTTAATCCCCCATTGTTGCTGTGGCGATGGGCGAGTTCTTGGGGATAGTATTCTTTGATGGCAACAGGTTGTTCCAGGCCAATATGATACCCGCGATAGGTAATCCCAAATCCGCCTCGTCCTAAAGCATATTCGATTTCGTAGGTGTTAGCTTTTAAGCGCGTCTGTTCCGGCAGAAGGTTTTGTTGGAGTGCGGGTAAGTGAGCGCCGCATTTTGGGCAGTATTGATTCGTTGACGGGATGCCTTCTGCATGACAGTTTAAACAACGCATGAGCCTATATGTCCACACCTACTCCGATTTTAATAATTTATCATGAACGGGTGATGGGTTTAATAAATTTTTGTAACACTTTGGGGCGAGGGGTCGGAGGGTTTTTTTCATCCCCTCTTAATGCAATTTCTACAGTTATTGGCATACAGTCTTGGGAGTGCGAGTATCTCGCTCGTGTTCATAACAATAGAGAGCAAAATGCTCGCACTCCTCATAGCCCTTGACCGTTTAACGATTTTAACCTTCCTCAATGACTGCGGAAATTTCTGTTGCCATATTGATTAAAAATGCGGCAGAATCTGGCTTCCCATTTTCAGTCAACATTTGGGCAATTTGGGCGAGGACTTGGACAAAGCCTCGGTCTACTAAATCGGAGTTCTTATCTAAAAGAATTGCCACATCTTCCCCCTGTTCGCAAGCTAAGATTCCCTCAATTAGCTTAATATAAGCCTCGGTCCGATCGCTGCGATCAGGGTTCATCATTTCTGTGGCTTGTCCAAAGGCGAGTTGTAATTGTTGGGCTAAGTCCCCTAAAAAACTAGCGGCTTCTGTTTCTCCTTCGGTTTCGGCTTTGGCGGCTGCTTGTTCCAAAATGTAGATAAATTCAACATCGACTAAATCTTCATTCTGTCGAAGTATGTTTATTTCCTCTCCTTCGGGACAATCTAATAATTTTTGAATGAGTTGGATATAAGCCCTGATCCGGTTATCAGTCATCGGGTTTTTTTAGGATTTTACTGTTCTTATGATACGTCAAAATTTACCGCAATTTGGGAGGGATATTGCTTAGAGGGTAATGAGGCGATCGCAGGGTTGGGGTTGGATGGGGGAACGACTGAAGTCGTTACGACGAACGAATAAAGAGAACGACTGAAGTCATTCCCCATAAGACTTTCAGTCGGTTTTAACCGACTTAAGCTGTTAGGCGGGGGTTTTAACCCCTGCCGGGTTTTTCTTGGATTGAATCAACGGAGAGGGGGAGATTCGAACTCCCGGAACCCTTGCGGATTCATCTGATTTCAAGTCAGACGCAATCGACCACTCTGCCACCTCTCCAGTGCGGCTCTGTTTTATCTTACCCCGAGTTGTCTGGAATGGAAAGAGTCAAGGGGGGAAAAAATCCAGTCGCCCCTAGGCGAGGGTGGCAACGGATTCCGGGTGTTGTTGGTAGAGCACCTCTTCGGAGGCGACTGCGAAATCTTGATCCACCCAAACTAGAGAGGCGCGAGTCACGGTGTTCCCTTGTAATTCAACTAAGGAAAAGTTGCGTAATTGACCCGCTTCTGTGGGGACAATTCGGGGAACGCGGGCTGCATTTAGGTAAACAGTGCCATCGCTGGTGGTATGCAGGGACTTCCGCAACTCGGTTTTGGTGTGGCGGAGGCGGTGGTGCATATGTCCGAAGGTGACGAGGGGGATGGTTTTACCCATTTTGCGGGTTTGGGCGATCGCATCGGCAAAATCCGGGTCCCCAAAGTCGCCGCCTAGGGGTTTCCAGTCCTTGCCGCAGGGGTCTTCCGGGCGATCGCCTAATCCTTTGGGTCCATTATGTCCCAGAAAAATGATCGTATCGAAGTGGGCGCGTTTCACCGCTGCCATAATGCGATCGGTAGACTCGACAAAACTGCCGACATCGCAGCGATCACTATAAAAATCCGCATATTTCCATTCCGACCCTCCCCAGCTAAAGGGCCGCGCCCCTACCACCGTCAGTCCAAACTGGGGAAAATCTAACTTGCCAAACCCCACATGAGTCTCACCCAGGATATCCAATTGGGACTGGACCCAATCCTCACTCCGACGATTGTAAGGACAGGTTTTGCGACCCCAGTCCGTCGCCGTGAACCAAGCGTCATGGTTGCCAAACGTCACCGCTTTGGGAATATCCAAAGAGGCGATCGCCCGGACAATGGGGACCGACTCATTCCCAAAATCCCCCACAAACAGCGCTAAATCAACCCCCAGTTCGGTTAGCGCTTCCCCATCGGCGGGTTCCCATTGTTCGTGGACATCTCCCACAACGGCAATTTTAATCTGATTTTTCTGATGATTGTGTCCGAACATCCCTGTTTCTCTCGCTGCTCTTTATCTAGGATAGGCAATCAAGCGCCTGAATGCGAAGAAACTCCCGAAACTCCCCACCCGTTGGACCTCTCCCCGAGCCTCTCCTCGGAGGAGAGGTCCCTCCTCACGAGACTCTAGGGCCTGGTTCCTCTTTTTGGTAAAAAATACTATAATTAGGAATAACACCCTAAAGAACGGCAAGTTCACCCCCTGAAAACTGTGTTTACTGCTACTTTATCCCCCCCCCATTCTGCCCAAACCTCCGCCATTCCAGACGATTTATTTGCCGCCATTGAAGACCTGAAACAGGAACTCAATGCCGTGATTCTCGCCCACTACTACCAAGAACCGGATATTCAGGATATAGCAGACTATATCGGTGACTCCCTGGAACTAGCGCGAAAAGCAGCCAATACTAACGCCGATGTCATCGTCTTTGCCGGAGTTCACTTCATGGCAGAAACGGCTAAAATCCTCAATCCGAATAAACTGGTCTTGCTGCCGGATTTGGATGCGGGTTGTTCCCTTGCTGATAGTTGTCCTCCCGATGCCTTTGGGGAATTTAAAGCCGCTCATCCCAATCATATCGTTATCTCGTACATTAACTGCTCGGCGGCGATTAAAGCCATGAGCGATATTATTTGCACCAGTTCTAATGCGGTTAAACTGGTGCGCCAAATTCCTGAAAATCAGCCGATAATTTTTGCTCCGGATCGCAATTTAGGCCGCTATGTGATGGAGCAAACGGGCCGGGATATGGTCTTGTGGCAAGGCAGTTGTATGGTGCATGAAACCTTTTCTGAAAAGAAAATGGTTCAGCTTAAAATTCAACATCCCGAAGCGGAAATCATTGCTCATCCCGAGTGTGAACCCCCGGTGTTGCGCCATGCCAATTATGTGGGTTCAACCAGTGCGTTGTTAAATTATGCTCAGAAGAGCGACAGCAACGTATTTATCGTTGCCACGGAACCGGGAATCATTCATCAAATGCAAAAACAAGCGCCTAATAAACAATTTATCCCTGCGCCACCCCTGAATAATTGTGCTTGTAATGAATGCCCTCACATGAGGCTGAATACCTTAGAAAAATTATATCTAGCGATGAAAAATCGCGCCCCGGAGATTACCTTACCGGAGGAAACGCGGATGGCAGCATTGCGCCCGATTCAACGAATGTTAGAAATGAGTGCGTAACGATCGCAACCCGGCGGGGTATTTAACCCCCGTCGGGTGTTGCCAGTTAATTATTGATTCAAAAATGCTTGAAGTTGGGAGGCAAGTTTCTCAATGATTCCTTCCTCATTTTGTAAACTTTTTTCCGCTTCGGCTTCGATGCGGGGAACGACATCTTCGGGTAAATTTAGGAGGGCAACGAGTTTTTGGTAGGCTTCAGCTTCGTCAGCATTAATATTAGGTTCATCGGGAGTGCGAGCACTGGAGGCGATGACTTCATAGCCGAGTTGCAGAACCAGTTCCCGTTCCGGTTGGGTGGCGAGTTTCGGGATTAATTCTTCAAGCGGGATGTTTTGCATCATGTAGTCCCGCAGTTCTTCTTTGAGTTTGTCTTGTTGTTCGGAACTGACGGAAAATAACCGACTAAAGCGATCGAGCATGATATCGACTTCTTCTGCCGCGAGTTCACCATCCGCCCATGCCATTGCGGTTACGACGCGTAACAGGTTCATCTGACGCGGGGTGATGGAGGGTGGGGGTGGGGGTTGCATTGCCATTGTTCTATTCCTCAAAAGATGGGAAGTTGTGGCAAAACCTTATCATGCGATCGCCCGGTTCGGCTTGTATCGTAAGGTTATCTTAGGGAATGGGTTGACGGGAAATACCCCCTGAAGTCGGTATCCCGTCTTCGCCGATTTACCCTTTCAGTTGCGTCACCGAACTCCCTAACCAGCCTTTGAGATTAGTCTGTTGAGTGGCGGTGGGATTCTGAATCGGAACGATATTGTAAGTCGTGGGACGGGGTTGGGCGAGAACCGCTTCAACCGTTCTTAATTGTTCTTGATGGAACACCGTAATTTGGATTTTAGACCCGGTTTGATAGTCTTTGAGGCGATCGCTCAAATCTTCTGCTGTCACGCGCATTCCATCGATCGCCAGCAACTCATCCTCGGCATCGATTCCCGCCCGTTGTGCCGGTGAACCGATTTCTACAAATTTAATGACAGCTTTACCATTTTCTGTCTTCACTGTCAAGCCCAAAAACGGTGCCGCATCATTATTTTCAACGGGTTGCACTTTTAACCCAAAGGGTTGCAGATACTCATCTAGGGGTAATTCCGCAGTCCCGTGGATGTAGTCGTTAAAGAAATCGGTTAAATCTTCTTCTGCAACTGATTCGATAATGGCTTTGAGTTCCTCATCGGTGAAGCCAATTTCTTCCGTCCCAAACTGCTGCCAGAGTTGCTGCATCACCTGATCCAGCGATCGCGCGTTGCCGGAGTTTGCTCGAATCCGCAAATCTAACAATAGGGAGACTAATTCTCCTTTCAAATAGTAGGAAATTTGGGAATTATCGCTATTGGCATCCCGGCGATAGAGTTTAATCCAAGCATCCCAACTGGATTCACTCAGGGGTTGATACCGACGTCCCGGAAGCGTTTGTAAGCGCGTAATATCTTTACTCAGCCCTTGCAAGGCAATTTTCGCATCATAAATGCCCGCCCACAACGGCAGCAAGATATCATAATAACTGGTTGTGCCTTCACAAAACCAAAGAGAAGTTGTGTAGGTTTCCCCTTCATAATTAAATACTTCTAGGGGTTTGGGACGAATGCGCTTAACATTCCACAAGTGAAAGAACTCGTGAGCAACTAATTGGATGAAGCGGTTGTATTTTTCGGAGTTTCTAAATCCAAAGCGGGGATAGTTCAAAGAACAGCTATTTTTATGTTCCAATCCGCCATAGCCTTGGGAGGAGAGATGGAGGATAAACAAATAGCGCTCGTAAGGTAACCCGCCAAATAGCCGACTTTCAGTTTCAATAATTTTTTCAATATCAGAAATCAGCCGTTCAGCTTGGAGATTTCCCTGGCCCCAAATCGCTAATTCATGGGGTTTATGTTCGACTTCAAAATAATAGGATTGGTGCGTGCCAATTTCAAAGGGGCTATCCACCAAGGTATCGAAATCCGGGGCGGTAAAGGTGTGGGGACGTCCTGACTTGGAAGGGAGGGAAGTGGTGACTCGCCATTCCGGTTTTGGGGGGATAATTTGAATGGAGAGGGGGCTTTTTTCAAACCCAGGGATATAAAAGAAGAGGGCAGCCCCGTTAAAATAGCCATGAGTGCTATCTAGGTGATTGGTTCGTACCGAAAGTTCATTGGCATAAATGCGATAGCGAACAATAATTTCAGAGAGTCCAGGGGTTTCGATTTGCCAGTGATTTTTGCTGAGTTTGCGCCAAGAGAGGGCAATTTCGTTGGCATCTTCAGCGGAGAATTCCTGGAGATGTTTGGCATACTCCCGCACTAAATAAGAACCCGGAGTCCATACCGGCATTTTCAAATCTAGGACCGATGCTCGCCATCCTCGTACCTTTAACATCACGTCAAACAGATGAGATTCGGGCTCATACATCGCCACCTGATAGTAAACATCGGGTGCGATTCGGGGCATCGTACTCGGTGGAATTGTGGTTGCTTCAGTCATCGGTTATTTTGTGTTAGGTTATCGGCTAATCTGGACTCGGTTAGGGGCAGTATTTTAGACTGTCGATTCGCCACGGTTGATGGTATGGCGGTGAGTGCTTCAGGCGCGATCGCATTGAGTCCCCTTCCCTCCGGTTTAGAATGCCCCTAACCTTGGATAGTTTCGGCGAAGATGGCTCAAACGTGGCCCGCTAAGTGGGTCAATTGTTTGAGATTAACCAAATAAAGAGATTCCGCAGCTTCATCAATTTTAATCCAGCCTTTGGCGTTCAATTTTTCCATGATTTTGCTGGTTTCTTCGACGCCAATATCGGTGACATCTGCTAAGTCTTTATAAGGAATATTGTAGATTTCTGTGCCTTTCTCAGTGGACTGTCCATAGTTTTCCGCCAGAGATACTAAAGTATTGGCAAGTTTCACCGCTGGGGGACGGTTCCGCAATTGAAACCGGAGATTGGTTTGTCGGAGTCGTCGGACCATGAGTTGCAGCATCCGATGATGGAGTTGAGCGTCTTTAAACAGGGTTTGGATAAACCGTTGGGCGGAAACGCTCAGGAGTTGGACGGTTGAGAGGGCAATCACGTCGGTGGAACGGGGCGATTCATCCAGAATTGCCATTTCTCCGAAGAAGTCACCTCGCCCGAGAATCGCCAGAGTTACTACGTTGTCTCCATATAGGCGACGGACTTTGACCCAACCCGTGACGATAAAGTAAACGGCATTGCCCCAGGCATCTTCCATTAAGACTGCTCTGCCTGATGGATATTCGTGCTCAACCGCAACGGACAAAAGCCATTCCAGAGTTTCTGGATTGGCGGCACTAAATAGCGGGAAAAGCTCACTAAAGGCTTCGGTCTGCATGAAAGATATTTAAGATAGGGAATGAGGATAAGTAATAGCGCAGAGTCGGGAATTTGAGATTGCTAAAACAGGCAATAGGAAACCTATTTGCCAGGGCTGACCCTTGAGGGCAAATCCCTTGGGGAATGCTGATTTTGGGTCCGCTTCTGAATCAAACACGCTTCTTTGTTGCTCCTGTATTAACAATGACTACAAAAAAGACCCTCCGAGGGGAGTGTCTGGCTCCTGGGAATGGATACTGTACCGATTGTACCTGCGATCATGACGATTTGGCAGCAATCCGGGCAAAGCGGGAAAGGCGATCGCCCAGGGTGTTTTCAGAGGACTGAATCCTGTTGTTGCCCTAGTTGTACGGCTGATTGGGGCTCCGGGTTAGAACCCACAGGAAACTCGGGCACAGTCCCAGGCTTAGGGTTGTGGTTATTCTATGACTGAGGATTATATTTTCTCATGTATGGGGTGGCTTTGGAGAGGGGAAACAGATTTGCGATCGCCGGGGAAGCAAGAGTCTAGGATCCACGAATAACTAGGGTCTGAGCCGGAATCAGTTGGCGCAGAGGGTCCCAGGGCAGTCGTTTCCCTAAGAATTTCTTTCCCTTTTGAGGTCCTTCTACGGGTCTGGGGTCCCTTCTGTCTACCCTTAGTCTTCCTCACCATCGCGACTCCTCCAAGGGAATCCGCCATTCAAAGCGTTTTTGGGGATTTTATTTTCTGGAGTTCCCTAACCCGCTGTTTACTCTAAATTGACCCATTCCAACCCTCCCTCAGACTGGTTAAGTTAAGGTCTATCTGCACCTGAATCTCCAGTCAAAATTGGGAATTTTGGTTAAGATTTTTCCCTGTTATTTGATCAGGCTTAGGATACTGTTATTTCAAATAAATTTCATACCTCTTTAGATAGAATTTATTTACAGAATTCCTCCTAATTTAGAGCAACAAACCAAAAAATTAGGGGTAACTTGCTTTATAGCCCGGATAGTAGGATCGCTTGGGAATGTGTAAATCTGAATTCAAAAATAAAATTTTGAGCTTAATTTTATATAATTCGGCGTTACGGGAAAAGATTTTAATTTAATTGGATAAATTAGAGAGTTTATGACCTAGGTTCATCCTTTGGGTAGAAACTGAAGGCTAAATCAGTCGCTAACCTGGGTATTTAGGTGAGGAGGATTGACCCAAAAACTGAACCCTAGCATTGTGGGTTAATCTAATAAAAAGGTTAAATAAAAAATTGCCCTCCCCCTAAAGAAGTAGAATTTCATCCCAAGGAAATCAAATGTTTTATCACGTCAAAGAATTACAATTTAATGCACGGGTATCCAAACCCGATCCCCGCTTTGCCACCTTGTTGCTAGAACAGTTTGGCGGTCCTAACGGAGAACTGGCCGCAGCGATGCAGTATTTTGTCCAGGCATTTGCGGCGCGTCAGGCGTATCCCGACAAATACGATATGTTGATGGATATTGCCTCGGAAGAATTTAG